>JAUMSA010000299.1 GCA_031293105.1 Butyricicoccus sp.
TAATCCACGTTATTAACCGTTCCATTATTTGCAAAGTACGCATCAAAAATATCACGCGCAATCGGTGCAACATCCGAACCATGACCGGCGTATTCGCCTACCACAGCAACGGCGATCTGCGGGTCGTCATACGGTGCATAAGCAATAAATACCGCATGGTCGTTTTTGTCCTTGTTGCCGTGCTGCGCCGTACCCGACTTACCAGCGACCTTGATCGGATAGGTCGCAAAGGTTGCGGCTGCCGTACCTTCGTCGTCGGTAACTTCGGCCATGCCTTCGTGCACGATATCCCAAGTCTTGTCCGACGCTTCAATGGTCTTGAGCACTTCGGGCTCCTGTTCCTTAACCGTATCGGTATAGTCATAGGTCTTCACGCTCTTAAGCAGCGTCGGCTTGTACAGCGTGCCGCCGTTGGCAATCGCTGCCGTGTAGTTGGCCAGCTGCAACGGGGTAACCGCAAGGTCACACTGACCAATGGCTGTGGTGATAACGTCACCCGGCTGCCATGGGTTCAGCAGCGGATTGTTTTCCAGCATGTTTTCGCGGTTTTTGGGACCCGAAGCCGTACCGGCTCGCTCACCGGCCAGTTCAATGCCGGTCTTCTCGCCAAAGCCGAACTTATGCGCCCATTCTTCCTCGGTCTCGCCGCCCAGCCGATAGCCGGTTTCATAGAAGAACACGTTGCAGGACTTCTGAATCGCACGCAATACGTCCGACGGGCCATGGGTGCCCATGCAGCGATACGAGCGCGACTGGAAACGATCGTAATAGTGTTCGCAGTCAATCAATGTATTTTCATCAATGACGCCTTCTTCCAGACCGGCAATCGCTGTCAGCGGTTTATAGGTCGAGCCTGGCTGATAGGCGCCTTGGATGGCACGGTTGAGCAGCGGCGTATTCTCCTCATCCTCTGCCCAGATCGAGTACATCTCATTCCACTGGGTCAGGTCAATGGTCGGATAGCTGGCCATGGCCAGCACTTCGCCGGTATTCACATCCATTGCCACCGCTGCGCCGCCACCCGCTCCCGGTATGGCCGACAACGTATTGGCCAACGAATCCTCAGCTGCCTTTTGCAAATCCAAGTCAATGGTGGTGATGACGTTATTGCCCGGCTGCGGTGCCTGTCCCTCAATCACATTGGTAATCTTACCCGAAATATCGGTTTCGATTGAGCGGGTACCGTCCGTACCATGCAGATATTCCTCGAACGATTTTTCTAGGCCTTCCCGGCCAACCATGGCGTTCATGTTATAGCCTTTGGCTTTATAACCGTCCTCGCCTTCCCAGTCTTCCTTGTAGATCTTGCTGACACGGCCTAAGATATGGGCGGCATAGGTGGTTTCATACTTGCGCACCGCCTGGGTCTCTACATTCACGCCTGTAAACGTGCTGTGTTGCTCCTTTACCTGGGAAATCAAGTCGAGCGATACGTCGGACGCAATGATAAACGAGTTGTACATGGAAAATCCGCTTTGCTGCATCTCATACCGTACGCCGACGACAATGCGCGCATTGCCGTCCGACAGGGACGAATCGACTTCATAATAGTCGCGCAATTTGGCGATGACTTCGTCTGCGGTCAGGTCGCTTCCCCACTCCCGGTCTTTGATAAACTCCTGGAGCAGTTTCCGCTCGTCGCTGTCCTCTTCGCCAATGTACTCAAAGGGGGCCTGATCGGAAATCGGCAGGGAATCCACTTCATGACTGCCCGCATCCCGTATGAGCTGTACCAGCTGCAAAATGGTGGAATTCTGCTTTTCCTGGTCCCAATAGGGATAGTCAATGCGCAGCGAATAGACCGATTCATTGGTCACCAAAGGGCGTCCGTACCGGTCCACGATCTCGCCGCGGGAAGCCGATACGGTAGACGAACTGGTCAACCGGTTTTGTGCCTGCTCGTGATAGGCTTCGCCATTGATGACTTGCAGCGAAAACAGTCCAGCGCCGGAAACACCAGCTAGCAGCAACATGATGACGAACAGGGCAATCAAACGGCGCAACAGTTTTGCCTTATTGTCCATAAGAGATCTCCTTTCCGAAGGATGTCAAAGCATGCGGTCAAACTTGCGAGCAATGGTACGCACCGGCAAATACACCACCGGCGACAGGGCCACAGTCACCAAAATCTCACCGCACATCGATTGAAACGCGAGGGGAAACGATGCTCTTTCAAATAGAAGCACCGAAAAACTGTAACGAAACAGACCGATAATCAACATCTCACAGGTGTTGAGCAACAGCATGGAGGGAAACATGCGCCGCAAAAAGCGCATGCTCAGCGTGCCGGCTACAATACCAAAAAGCATGTAATACAGCGGGAATAATCCATCGACACCGATGAACCCGACATCGTAGAGAATACCGGTCAACAGGCCGAACACGCCGCCGAGCACCGGGCCTTCCATCAGCGCCACGGCTGCCGGAATACACGGCAGCAGATCGATGTGGAATCCAAAGATCGAAAACGGCATATTGGCTGTTTCGATCACATACACCAAGATG
>JAUMSA010000304.1 GCA_031293105.1 Butyricicoccus sp.
TGGCAGCGTCGGAATTGGCGAAATCACTTCTATCCCCACAGCACCCGCTGTACAGGGCGCTTATTATAAGTTAGACGGCCGATTCCGCACAACATTGCCGCTTGAACACACCGCATACAGCAAAAAATAATAAACAGGGAAAGGTGACCGATGTGTCGCCTTTCTTGACTTTTGCAGCAGAACAGCGTATGCTGAACATGCGAAAATGATGTGGAAAGGGTGGCAGGGTTGACCGCAACTGAAATTATTACCATTTCGATCGATATCGGCCAGCGGCTGCTGGAAAGCGGGGCGGAGATCTATCGGGTAGAAGAATCCATGGCACGTATTTGTTGGGCCTATGGCGCAAAGGATATCCAAGTTTATGCGGTGCCTACGGCTATTATCGCGTCTATGGTGCCCGCAGAGGGAAGCCCCATCACCCGGGTAACGCGCATTTATCACCGCAGCACCAATTTGGGGCGGCTGGACCAACTCAATGCCCTATGCCGCAATCTCTGCCAAACGCCCATGGACTATGAAGCGATTCAGGAACGGCTGCATTTGATTGACCAACATGCCAGTTTCCGGGCAATCGAGTTATGCCTCGCAACAGGCGGCACGGGTTTGTTTTTTACCTTGCTGTTCGGCGGTAGTCTCATCGAAGCCCTGTGTGCGTGCTGCACCTGTTTGGTACTTTGGGGATTGACAACATCGATGAATCGGATTCATGTCAACGGGCTGTTTTTGAATGTCACCGGAGGCTTTTGGGTGGCTTTAGCAGGCCTGCTCTGTTACCGCTTGGGATGGGTAGAGCAATATGACACCATGATTGTCGGCTCCATCATGGTTTTGGTACCTGGACTGCCAATGACCAATGCCATCCGTGATTTAATCGCTGGTGACGTGGTTGCTGGCATTACCAAATTTACCGAAGCGCTTTTGGTAGCAGCTGGTATTGCCGTGGGCGCGGCCATGCCATTGAGCCTTGCCGGAATGCTGGGAGGATAATATGGCCGATCTTGCATATCAATGTGTGATGAGTTTTTTCGCCAGCGTTTGTTTTGGCATCATTTTTCAGGTGCGTGGCCGTAAACTATTTGTCGCTGGGCTGGGTGGGCTATTGGGCTGGCTGATCTATCTGCTCGGCGCTTGGCCATTTCCGGCCAGTACGATTCCTCGGTATTTTTTTGCCACAGTTGCAATCACGATCTTTGCGGAATGGGCTGCGCGAGCTCTGCGTACACCGGTCAGTGTGTTTTTAGCGGTGGCTTTGATTCCGCTCGTGCCAGGCAATGGCATTTATCAAACCATGCTGTTCTGTATTCGCGGGCAAACATCGCAAGCGGTTCGAGAGTGTATCAACACGGTTGGCATTGCCGGTGCATTGGCGATGGGGGTTGTGGTGGTATCCTCGATTGTTAGCCTATTCGGTGCAAGAGTGAAAAAATAAGGACGTATGAAAATCATACGTCCTTATTTTAAAACTTCATCCAATGTGAGCATCCGTAAAGAAGAAGAAACCGGCTCGTTGGTGAGCACACATCCCCCTAGGCGGTAGCCTTCGGAAAATGGATGCAGAAAAAGCTGGGCTGGATGCTCTAGGCCACACACTAAGAGGGTAGGCTGAAGAGATACAGCAAACTGAGAAAACGGAAAGTGCATGCCGGTGCCCAGGGCTTTGACCACACTTTCTTTCAAAACCCAAAACTTGCAAAAGGCATCCGCTTGCTGAGAAGGTGCAAGAGAATGAAAGAATTCTTTTTCCTGCTCATGAAAAAAACGGGACACAATCGGCGCGCCGCCTTTGCCGAGTTTCTCTAGGTCAATGCCAAGCGGTGTATCCCCAACCGCCAACACAGCCCATTCTTCCGCATGGGATAAGCTGAACGCAAAATCGGGGTTTTCACGAAAATAAGGTTTGCCTTGCGGCAAATAGCTGCGCAGCGGAGGGATGGGAACATGAGCAGGCTGCATATACCGGACAGCCCAGCATAGCAGTAGTTCGGCTGCCAACGAACGGGCCCGAGCCTCCGGGCGAATGATGCGCTTTAATTCCAGCAGCCTAGACGGGGCAATCGGATATTCTGAGCATTGCAGCACCCCATCAATCGGCAATGCAAAAATAGAAACCTTTTTCATGAACGGGTACGCGGTAGGGGAAGAATCCGGCCGAGCACCTTGTAAACTGCCTTCCAGATATCTTCGCCGTTCAATACGACAATGGTTGCAAACAAGAGGATTTCAATGGGAATCCAAAGCGGGACTTCGCGCAGCATGAAAAAGCACTGCAGAATCAGCACCAGACCCGATACCAGAAAACGGGCATAATCCCAGCGCAGCGTGATGTATCTGCGGCTGTGAATGGCACGGATTAAAAACATCAGGACATAACTGATGGCCGTGGCCAAGGCAGCACCTTGAGCGCCATACGACGGAATCATCAAAATATTCAGCACGACATTGACCGCTGCACCTAAAACGACGGTCGCCATGGTGCAGGCGCTTTTTTTCTCCAAGGTATATACACTGTTTACAAAGTTGGATAAGCAGGCAAAGCCCGAGCCGATAACCAGAAGCGGGATAAATGTCCACGCTTCATAATAGGAAGGCGCTGCAAATAAAAAGACGAATACCTTGGAAAAAAGAATAATACCCGAAACCAATACCACCACAAGTGCTTGATAAATGTTGCCGACCGTGGTGAAAAAGTCCTCTTGTTCCTCACGACTGCTACCGTTGATAGTGGAAATCTGCCACGCATCAATAAAGATGCTGGAAATGAGAATCATAATCGTAGGAATGCGTGAAGAAACCGCATAGAGCCCAAGTTCATGTGCAGAGCGCATCCCTTCAATAAAGAATCGGTCGGACATGCTGATAATCCAGTTACATTCGGTTGCAAAAATCAGAGGCACCGAATATGCAAGCATGGAACGCGCCATGACCGGGTTCAAATACCGCAGCCGGAAAAATCGCGGCAACCCATCGATGATGCTGAGCGCTACAATGGATAGTGCATCAGCAACGATAATGCTGAGTACATATCCGGTGATTCCCAGTCCAAAGACACTCAAAAACAAAACATTAAAGACAATCGTACATACGGTGCGGAAGATACCATCCAGTGCATACAACCGGACATGGCCCCGCGCCCGTACAAACTGGTGGCACACCTGCTGAAGCGATGAGGTCAGAACATATAAATAAATGAGTACCAAATAAGGAGACAAGACATCGATTCTTTTCAGCAAAGGAGAGAAGACCAGTAAGATCAAATATCCACACAGAGCCGTTACAATGCCAATGGAAAAAATTTCACGTTTGTCATTGGCCTTGACCAAACCGAAACGAATGACACCGGACGTGATACTGACAGTTGCAATCGGAATGAGCACGTTGGCCGCCTGAGTAATCAGATCGCTGATGCCAAAATCCGAAGTGCTTAATACAGCGGTATAATACCGCATCATTAGAAAAACGAGGATTTTCGAAGCAAAAGTTCCAATGGCGAAAATCAAGGTATTGCCCATCAGCTGGGTATATTTATTTTTTTTCATGAAGCACTCCTTGACTTAGTATTCTT
>JAUMSA010000324.1 GCA_031293105.1 Butyricicoccus sp.
ATAGTATAGCACAAAAAGGGTTAAGAAAACGCAAAGAAAAATCCACTTGACAGCTGCTTATCAAAGATGTATTATGATGATATCAAATTGATATCGACAACAAAGGAGTGGATTCAAATGACACAGCAGAAAACAACCTACGAGGAAAAGCTCCTCCGGGCGGGCAGCGGCATGGCGGTGCTGGTGCTCAACATTGTGCTGATGCTGGCGGCGGTGGCCGGCATCGTATTTAGCGCCATCCGGCTGTCGAACGACGGGGCCAGCGGCGGTATGATTGCCTTGCTGGTGGTGTGCATCTTCTATTGGTGCCTGCCGTGCTGGTTGCTGTTTGCGGGCATCAAGGTGCTGGGGCCCAACGAAGCGCTGGTTCTGACCCTGTTCGGCAAGTACATCGGCACGCTCAAGGGCGAGGGCATTTTCTTTGTCAACCCGTTTTGCAGTGCGGTCAATCCGGCGGCCCAGACCGCAAGCGAAGCGGCACTGAGCAAACTGTCCAAGGAGGAAAACCCGTCGAGCGGCAAGATCGTCAAGGCGGCTTCCATGAGCAAAAAGCTGTCGCTCAAGACCATGACGCTCAACAATGACAAGCAGAAGATCAACGACCTGCTCGGCAATCCGATTGTCATTGGCATCGCGGTCATCTGGCACATCGAGGACACGGCCAAGGCGGTGTTTGCGGTGGACAATTACCAGGAGTTCCTGTCCATCCAGTCGGACGCCGCGCTGCGCAACACCGTGCGGCTGTACCCCTATGACGTATCCGAGGGCGGCGACGAAAAGAGCCTGCGCGGCTCGGCACAGGAGATCGCCGGCGTACTGGCTACCGAAATCCAGAAGCGCGTCGAATGCGCGGGCCTGAAAATCGAGGAAGCCCGCATCACGACACTCGCCTATGCGCCCGAGATCGCGGCTGCCATGCTCCAGCGGCAGCAGGCCAGCGCGGTCGTCGATGCGCGCAAGATGATCGTAGAAGGTGCGGTCGGCATGGTCGAGATGGCGCTCGACGAGCTCAGCCGCAAGAAGGTGGTCGACCTGGACGACGAGCGCAAGGCGCAGATGGTTTCCAACCTGATGGTCGTATTGGGCGCCGGAAAGGATGCGCAACCGGTTGTCAACTCGGGTTCCATCTATTAAAATAAAAGAGAAGGGAGCACAGGTATGCTGCTGGATTTGGTGATGGAGATCATCGTCACCGGTGTGGTGGAAGGCGCGCAGTGCCGCCGGGTTCCCTGGCCGGTGCGGATTATCCTGCTCGTGCTGATTGTAGCCTTTTTCGGTGGCGTGGGTGTGCTTTTGCTGGTCTGCGCCTTTGGAATGCGGGACGTATCGGTGTGGATGCGGCTGGTATGTCTCGTCGGCGGTGGGATGTGTCTTTTTTACGTGGGAAACAGTCTGCGGAAAGCGATTCGAAAGTAGGAGGTGAGGCTGTGGCGGACAAGTCAAAAAAGCAGGTGCCGCTGCGGCTGTCTGCTTCCCTCTATGAGGAGATTGCCCGTTGGGCCGAGGATGAATTCCGTTCGGTCAATGGGCAGATCGAGTATCTTTTGACCGAGGCGGTGCGCCGCCGCAAAAAAGAGAAAAAAGAAGAATAGCAAAGGCCCCGGATACTTTCATGTATCCGGGGCCTTTGCTTATGCAAACACCACTTGAATTAAGAACATATAAAAGACTGTCCCCAGCCCCATGGAAAGCAGGTTGTTGCGCTTCCAGCTGTGCAGCGCCGCCACAGCGGCGACCGCAATCAGTTCGGGCGCGCCATGCGGGTAGGTCATCGGCTGGATGCCTTTAAGGCAGTAAATAACCAAAATCGCAATGATGGCGGGCGGCAGGACGCGGCCCAGATAGCGCACCGCATCGGGCACCTGTTTTTTGCCGCCAAACAGCAGGAACGCCGCCGCGCGTGTCAGGTAAGTACACACCGCCACCACGGCGATGATGGCGATGGATTGCGAAACCGGAATGGGCATGCTCACACCTCCCCGGATGCACGGGACTCAATATGTCCGCGGGTGTACAGCAGCAGTGCCACGGTGGCAAACAGGGCAGGCGGCAGGAAATTGTCCGCGCCAAAGATGCATAGCGACGCAAGCGCGCAGCCGCCGCCGATGATGGCTGGCAGGTGGCATTTGGACTCCTTCCATTGCTCGACAAAGATGACCACAAACAGGGCGGTCATGGCAAAATCAATGCCGGTCGTATCAAAGGTGATGAGTGAACCGAGCAGCGCGCCCAGCACACAGCCGGTCATCCAGTAGCAGTGATCGAGCACAGCAATGTAGAGCATCAGCCGCCGGCCGTCCATGCCCTCCTGGGGCTTGACCAGGCAATGCAGCGAATAGGTTTCATCGGTCAGCGAATGAATCATATAAGGTTTCAAACGTCCTATGTTTTGGAAGCGTTCAATCAGGCTGAGCCCGTAAAAAACATGCCGGAAATTGATCATCAGGGTCATGAACGCGCTTTGCAGCAGGGAAGCGCCGCCGGTCAGCAGATTGATGAGCACAAACTGCATGGAACCGGCGTAACAGGTCAGGCTGATGAAGAAGGCCCAGATAAAATTGTACCCCGCGTTTTGCAGCAGAATGCCAAACGCAATGCCCATGAACAGATAACCGAACAGCACCGGCAAGGACTGTATAAAGGCATACCGCAGTGTTTTTTGCAAAAAAATTCCCCCACAAAAATATAGAATCGTTTTCATTATAAGAGCAAAGCATCCGGATGTCAAACGGCAGAAAGCGGCCGATTGGAAAGTTGTCACCAAATTTTCACAATTCGTCTTTGATGTTGATACATTTATGATGCAAGAACGTAGTAAATTTATCCTACCACAAGGCTGCGCATAGGGAGTGCGTGTAACACAACAGCCGCCGACGGGTGGAGGCCGACGGTGGGGAAAGGAACCAATCATGAATCAAGATTTGGAAAAGGACATCACCCCGCAGGCGGGCGGGGAAAGCGAAACCAACGCGCCACCTGAAGAAAATTTGGCGCTTACCGAAATTGAGGTGCCGGACGAAGGCGGTCTGGTGCGCAACCGATATGCCGACCAGATGAACAAACCCAAGCGGCAGTTGCCCAAGCCGGTCAAAATTGGCCTGACAGCGGTGATTCTCGCCGGATTGCTGGCTGGCGGCGTGTATCTGGTGCAAAAGACCCGGGAAAAGCCTGAAGAGTCGATCAGCAGCACCGCGTTTGCCTCGCGAGGCTTCTTGGAAACCTACATTGAAGGCGATGGCTCGGTGGCGGCCCGCAAACAGGTTGAGCTGGGCAAAGACCTCAAGGGCAAGGTAACCGAAGTGCTGGTGCAGCCCGGACAGATGGTCAAGACCGGTGATAAGCTGTTTGTCGTTAACCCGTCTGACACTCGCACGGAACTGGAAAATGCCAAAAAGGATTTGCAGGAAGCGCAGCGCGCGGTCGATGAAGCGGCATCCGGCGTGACGGCAGCACAAAAGAGCGTCTCCGAACTGACGGTCACGGCCCCGTTTTCTGGCAAGCTCCTCCCGCCCGAAGGGGAGGAAAAGCCCAAGACTTGGCGGGTCGGGGACGACCTGGCAGGCGGCACCACGCTGGGTCTTCTGGTCGACGACACGACCATGAAGCTGCCGCTGTATTTCAGCTACGCCTATATCGATGACATCCGGCGCGGCGCATCGGCCAGCGTATCCATCCCGTCCAATATGTCCACGGTCAGCGGCACGGTGGAAGCGGTCGAGCAGGTGGAAAAGATCTCAGCTGACGGCACCCGTCTGTTCCGGGTGGTTCTATCGGTTCCCAATCCGGGCGTCCTGACCAAGGGTATGGTCGCAACCGCCCAGGTTGAGACGGCCAAGGGTCTGGTGATGCCGGCCGAAACCGGCACCCTGGAGTATAGCCGGGAAGAAAGCGTGACCGCCAAGCAGAGCGGCAGCATCACGCGCTTAAACGGCATGGCCTATTACCGGTTCAGCGCTGGTTCGGTCATCGTGCAGCAGAAAAACGACGAACTCAGCCGGGCGGTAGAAACTGCGCAGCGCACCCTGGCCAATCAGAAGCAGGCGATTGCCGACAAGCAAAAGCGTATTGATGAGTTGCAGAAGATGATTGCCGGCGCGACCGTGGTATCACCCATGGATGGCATGGTGCTCAAGATCGATACCGCCGTGGATGCCGAACTGGTGGGCGGCACTGCGCCGTGCGTGGTGGCGGATATGTCGTCGCTGGTGGTCAAGGCCCAGATTTCCATGACCGATGTCAGTGCGGTCAAGCCCGGACAGAAAGCAGCCATCACCTTGCAGAACGGCTCCGACGATGTGGGGCTGACCGGCACAGTGGAAAGCGTTTCGCTCCAGGCCAACGAAAATCAGGGCAACGGCAGTATGCCGACCTATACGGCCGTGATCGTACTGGACCCGCTGCCCGAAGATGTGTCGGTATCCATGGGTTACTATGTCACCTATAAGATTACCACCAACCAGGTCGAAGATTGTGTCATCATCCCCACCCAGGCGCTGGTGAACACGGCCGAAGGCACGGCGGTCTTTGCCAAGCCGGCTGAGGGGCAGACGTTTGAGAGCACCATCGCCATCCCTGAGGGCGTGACCGATATCCCCAAGGGCTTTGTGCTGGTACCGGTGACGGTCGGCATCTCGGATAACACGAATGTGGAGATCGTGGACGGGATTGAAGATGGCACCGAAATCTTCCTGGCCGGACCGAAGGATATGTTTGAGCAGAACATGGGCGGCGAATTAGCGGTCGGCTAAGGGGGCGCGAGCGATGTTTGGCAGAAAGAAAAAGAACCAGCGCCCTGCGCCGTATGAAAGCGGCCTGCTGATCGATGTGCGGCAGATGAGTAAAATCTATCACGAAGGACGCGAAAACGAGGTGCGCGCCCTGGATGGCATCAGTTTGCAGGTCAAATGGGGCGAATTCCTGTGCATCCTGGGGCAATCGGGTTCGGGCAAATCGACCCTGATGAATATTTTAGGCTGCCTGGACATCCCGACCTATGGCACCTATTACCTGGACGGCCACGCGGTGAGCGATATGAAGCCGTCGGTCCTGTCCGGTATCCGAAACCGGGAGATCGGCTTCATTTTCCAGGGCTTTAATCTCATCCCGGCGCTTACGGCGGTGGAGAACGTCGAGCTGCCGCTCATCTATCGCGGCATGGGGGCAGCCGAGCGGCGCAAGCTGGCTTTGGACGCCCTGTGTGCGGTCGGTCTGGAAAAGCGCATTTTCCACCGGCCCACGGAGATGTCGGGCGGCCAGCAGCAGCGTGTGGCGATTGCCCGGGCGGTTGCCGCCCGGCCGCCGATTATCATGGCCGACGAACCGACCGGCAATTTGGACTCTCGTTCGGGCGCAGAGATCATGCGGCAGCTTGTGACCCTCAACCGGCAAGGGACCTCCATTATTTTGATTACGCACGACAACGAATTGGCGGAAGTTGCGCAGCGGATCATCACCATCCAGGACGGACATATTATCTCTGACCGTCCGGGGAAAGGAGGCGCGGCAATCCTATGAATTGGTTACAAACCGTCCGCATGGCGCTCAAATCGATCGCCACCAACAAGGTGCGGTCGCTCTTAACCATGCTCGGCATCATCATCGGTGTGGCGGCGGTGATTACCCTGGTGGCGTCCATCCAAAGTAAGGCCACCCTGACCCGTATGCAGTACGAGGCCATGGGCTTAAACCGCATTCAGGTTTCCGGTTCGGGCGCCAAGCGCCAGGATTGGGCCAACCTGGAGGACTACATGAACGGGGAATTGGCCCCATACATCAGCGGCTGGTCGCCCCAGAGCCAGTATTACGACTGGGAAAGCAAAGGCGTCCAGTACCGTACCATGAAGCTGAAAAGCGACAAAAGCACCACCTATATGTATTATGGCAACGAGGATTACGGTAAGGTGACCAACAGCGTCATTACCGCTGGCCGGGATATCTCCAAGACCGACTGCGATAATCAGGCGCGTGTCTGCGTGATCGGCGAGACCATTCGCAAATATTTCTTCGGCGCCATGAGCCCCATCGGGCAGAAAATCCGCATTGGCGGCAAAAGCTTTGAGGTCATCGGCGTGTACAAGGGCAAGTACAAGGGCAAACTCAACACCGAGGACCAGATGCTTGTCATGCCCTACACCCTGCAAAGCAGTATGATGAGCACCGATTACAACGCGGATAAACAGTATATCATCCAGGCCACATCCAAGAACGACATCCAAAAGGTCGTCGATGCGCTCAATGCACGCATGAAGCCCATCTGCGAAGCCGGGAAGGGCTGGTTTGACGCTTCTTCGGCGTCGCAGTTCCAGGAGCAGGAAGAGGCGGCTGCCCAGCAGGATGCGCTGCTCATGGGCGGCGTCGCGATGATCTCGCTGCTGGTCGGCGGCATCGGCATTATGAACATCATGCTCGTATCGGTGACCGAACGCACGCGCGAAATTGGCATCCGTATGGCCATCGGCGCCAGACGGCGGGATATCATTTCGCAGTTTTTGATCGAGGCCGCGTCGGTTTCCTGCTGCGGCGGCATCATCGGCATCATCATTGGCTGCTTTGGCTCGGCCATTATGGGAAATTTCATGCTGGCCAAGCAGCTTAGCGAACAGATGTGGATGCCGGATGTGGAAAAGTTCACCGTTTTGCCCAGTCCGCCGCTCATTTTGGGCGCGTTCTTGTTCTCGGCGCTCCTGGGCATCATCTTTGGCATCTATCCGGCCAACAAAGCGTCCAAACTCCAACCGGTGGACGCGTTGCGCACCCAATAAAAGGAGGTTTTATTATGAAAAAGAGGCTTCTCAGCGGCGCGCTCGCGACCTTTTTGCTGATCGGAAACTGCGGCGCTGCTTTTGCTGATATTCCGTCGTCCAGCTTGTCGCAGACGGCGCAGGTGCTTAAGACCCTGGGCATTATGGAAGGTGACAATGCCACCACCTTTGCGCCCGGCCGCACCCTGACGCGCGCCGAATTTGCCAAGTTGGTCGTCACCGCCTTTGGTGTGACCGATGTGACGGCGTATAAGAATTACACCATCTTCCCCGACGTGCCGACCACCCATTGGGCGGCGGGGTACATCAATGCCGCTGTGCGGCATCCGGACATCCAGAAAAAGAATGTGCTGCACGGCTATGCCGACGGCACCTTTGGCCCCGACCGCACCATCAGCTATGGCGAGGCCTGCACCATGCTGCTGCTTATGATGGGGTATACGGTGGAGGACATCGGCCCCATGTGGCCGGGCGACTACATTGCCCGCGCGCAGTCGATGGGACTGGCCGACGGCGCATCGTCGATGACAGCAAACAGCCCGGTCAAGCGCGGCGATGCGGCTGTGATGCTGCTGCACACGCTGCAAAAGGCAGGTAAGGAAGGCGCGCGGCTGATTGCGAACCTGACCTCGTCCTCGGATAGCGAGGGCGCCATTCTGCTGGCTACCAGCCGCACCGATTCCGAATTGCGGGAAAATCAGGCGCGGTTCTACACCGGCGGAGATGAACCGGTGGTCAAGACCACCGAAGGCATCCTGGACGATTCGTTCATCGGCGTGCGCGGCACACTGTATTATAGCAAGACGTCCCCAAGTTCAGTGCTGGCCATTGTGCCCGAAGAGGGCGGACGGCAGGAGCAGTACACCGTGCGCAGCGTCGAACGCGACCAGATCCAAGTGGAAGAAGGCGGTGCGGCCATTAAGCCTGAGCGCACGGCGCTGATGTATGTGCGCGGCCAGGTGCGCAAGTTCAACGAGAACTGGTTTGATATCCAGGCGGGCGATAAGATCACCCTGCACTATGGCAAGGACGGCGCGCTTGAACTCATCCGTGTATCGGCCCACGAAGCGTCTAAAAATACCTTTGTCTATGGCACCAAGCAGGCGGCATCCATTCCGAAGGGCTTTACCATCGAGAAAAATGGCGTTGAGGTAGATGTCAGCAAGCTCAAGCCCTATGATGTGGTCAATCTGGATACGGCTGGCCGGCGCGCAATTGTATCCGATGCGAAGATTACCGGCTATTATACATCGGCGTCTCCGTCGTTTAAGAATCCGGAGAAGATCACCGTCCTCGGACGCGACTATGTGATTTCCGAGCGGGCGGCCGGTTCGTTTGCCACGCTGGAAAACGGCGACCGTATTACCTTGCTGCTCGATGACCGCGGCGCGGTTGCGGCAGCATATCCGGCCAAGGATGTCCGAGCCGATATGAGCGGCGTCTTTACCGAACTGGCCGATGGCGGTGCCCAGATCAAGCTATTCAGCGGCGCTACTGTGCAGGGCCCTCTGGCAGATGAGGCTGACAAGAACCTGTTTGGCCGCATCGTGACCGTCTCCCAGAACAGCAGCGGCAAGCTTGATCTAATTGAGCGGACGATCAATGGCCGGCCGGCAGGTGACTGGGCGGTCAAGGAAGGCACGCTGGGCGGCAAGAAGGTTGCAGCCAATGTACGTGTTTGGGAGCAGGTCGGCTCCCGGGCCCCGCTGTATGAAACATCGGCGTCCAAGATACCGTTTGATACCATTCCGCGCAACCGCATCCGTTCGACCGTGACCGACTCGGCGGGTCAGATCGTTGGCCTGATTCTGGACGATGTGACCGGCGATGCTTGGAACTACGGCTATGGTTTTGTTTCGTCCAAGGGCGGCGAGGATGAAGAACCCGAGGTCATCACAGCCACCTTGCGGCATTACGACTACGCGACCAGCCAGCAAACCACCCTGTCCTACACCGTAACCAGCCGGCCGGATGGTGTGACGGGCGGCCCGATCGGCTTCCCGAAGGGCGCAGAAAAGAACGCGAACCGGCAGCTTCTGGACTCCATCCGCTTGCAGAATGTCGGGGAGGTCAAGGTTGAGGACTTTGACAGCACCGATGGCGTGCGCACCAAGAACGGGTATTACCCGATCTCGGGCGAAGTACAGGTCTACTTAACCAGCCAGCGCAAGTTTATCACACTCAACCAGGCCCGTGCCGATTATAGCAAATTCACCCTCTATGCCGAGAGAAAACCCGAAGAAGGCGGCAAAATCCGTGTGATTACGGTGTCGTAAAAGCAAAAATCCACCCGACAGCTGTCGGGTGGATTTTTTTAGCTTTTGTGGTACAGAACCAGGGTGTCGCCTTCCTGGATACGGGTATCGCCATCCGGGATGATATCGGCTCCCGCACGCTGGATGAGCACCACCAGCGTATCTTTGCGGAATTCACAGGCGCGCAGCGGCTGGCCGATGAAGCGGTGACCGGGTTCCACCGTGCGTTCATGCAGCTCGATGCCGTCCTTGCCCGAATACCCCTTGGCGCCCAGGATGACCGCATCCCCGTCTTGCAGACGGGTGTCGCCCTTGGGCATAATCACCTCGTCCTGCCGCAGCACCGCGGCAATGAGCGTACCGGGCACGATATTCAAATCGCGGATGAACTGGTCGCACCATGGGTGACCGGGACCAATTTCCAGACGGATAAACTGGATGCTGGTTTCTTCCGAGTAGTCGGTAAACGTGCGCAGGACGTTTTCACTGCTGTCCAGCATATCGGCCTTGCGGGCGACCCGGGGCAGCAGGGTGCCCTGGAAGAAGATCGATAGCAGCACCACGCAGAATACGATTTGAAAAATGGACTCCTTACCATAGGCCGGTGAGACGACGGCCACAATGGCAAATACAATGGAAGCCGCGCCGCGCAGCCCGGCCCAGGATACGATGAACTGCTGCCGCAGAGGGGCGCGGAACGGGGTGAGCAGCAGGGCGACCGCAATCGGGCGCGCCAAAAAGGTCAAAAACAGGGCGATGAGCAACGAGGGCAGGAAGTACTCGGGCAGCTGGGACGGGAACACCAACAGGCCGAGCAGGAAGAAAATCAGCATCTGCATCATGCCGTTAAAAGCGTCGAAGAAGTTGACCAGACCGCGTTTGTGGGCCAGGTCCTGGTTGCCGAGCAGAATACCAGCGATGTAGGCGCTTAGGTATCCGTTGCCGCCGATGAGGGAGGGCAGGGCATACGCTGCCAGTGCAGCGGCGACCAGGAAGATGGAGTCCAACCCGTCCGCGCCCAGGCGGACATGCCGTAGTACCCAACCGGCTGCCAAGGCGATGAGCGCGCCGATGGCGGCGCCGTAGACAAGCTGCGCAAAGACCGAATAGGCGATTTGCCCGACCGATAGGTCTCCGTCCAGGGCCGAGAGCAGTACGATGGTCAGCATATACGCACAGGGGTCGTTACTGCCGCTTTCGATTTCCAGCATGGACGCGGTGCCGTATTTGAGGTTCAGCCGCTGGGAACGCAGGATGGAAAACACCGAAGCGGCGTCGGTCGAACTGAGTACCGCACCGACCAGCATCCCTTCGGCCAGGCTGACGCCAAAAACCAGGTGGCAGAACAGGCCGGTCAGTCCGGCGGTAATCAGTACGCCGAGCGTGCTCAATAGAACCGCCTGTTTGGCGACCGGCCGGGCGGCACTCCATTTGGTGCCAAAGCCGCCGTAAAACATAATAAAGATCAGGGCAACCGAACAAACCTGTTCGGAAAAGGCATAGTCGGAAAATTCGATTTTAAACAGGCCATCCGAACCGAACAGCATGCCCAAAGCGATGAAAAAGAACAGCGTCGGCACACCGATGCGGCTGGACAGCTTGTTGCCCGCGATGCAGGCCACCAGGACGATTGCGCTGAGTAGGAGCAGGGGATTCAAAACAGGCCTCCTTGTTGAGAAATAAGCAGCATTGGTTTAGACAGAGGCGTCCGGCACAATGGACTTGGCCTCCATGTAGAAGCGCTTTTCGTAGGCTTCGCCCATGGAGAAGGTCTTGCGTGGCAGCACACCGTCCAGAATAACGCCGCGGAACAGGTCTTCCTTGGACGGGTCAGGTAGGGAGAAGCCAACGTTGCCGGGCTGACGGGACAGGTTTTCCAAAACATCTAACCCATGTATGTAATCGATGCGACCCTCGGCATGAGAAGCCAGATAATCGTCCAGAAAAGCTTGTAGCGACGCCACCGGCAGCGCCCAGGGGGAATCCTGCACCAGCAGGCAGCCGGTGCGGTCGCCGGCGCGGAAGGGGAAGGTCTGCGCCCCGTTTGGCACTTCATGCGGCGCCGATTCGAGCACCGTGGCGTCGGCCCCGTGCGCCCGGAAGAAGGTCACGGCATCCGCCAGCAGATCGACCGCATCCACCCCGAACAGCGCCCGGTGGATGGCCTCCACGGTCAGGCTTTCGTCGTGGATGTTGACCACTTCGGCCAGCACAAAGCGCGCCGGATGGTCGGCCTGCTCGGCAGGGGTCAGATCTTTCTTGATTTCTTCCCAGTAGGCCTTGGCGGTCGCCATGGAGTGGTTGCCGTCGCCGACCGCATAGGGCAGCACGGGCAGCGGCTGGGTCAGACCATATTTGGCGGCAAAGACTGCCGGGTCGGCCAGGTGGTCGAGCGCTGCAAGCAGGGCGTCGGTCTGCACACCCTGCGGAATGAACCAACCGGTCAGATGGCCGCCGTGCTGCATCAGTTCCACGTCGTACAGCTGGGAAAACTGGGCGCGCTGCGCATACAGCGGCTCAATGACCGAGCGGTCGGGGTCGTCGATGAGCAGCATGATGTGCGGCAATTCGATGGCTGCGCCTTTGCGCACTTGCAGGCGGGGCGGGATGCGCTCGACCACGGTTTTTTCGGTCGGGCGGATGGGGGACGCGGCGCCCGGGGTGTAGTCGTACGCCTCCAGGTCAAAGGCCAGCACCAACCCGCAGCGAGGGCAGGGGCCGCCGGTGTCCCGCGCCAGCAGGACGGCGCCTTCGGGCTGTTCGGTCAAAATACCGTCCGATAGGTACTGGCGCATGGTTTGATGGATGGTATCAATGCGCTGGGAACAGTCGGCATCCTCCAGATAGACTTCGGGCAGAGTCAGGCGCAGGGTGGATGGAGCATCCCCGACCAACCGATCGGTTTCTTCCCAGTAATCGGGCTGGGAGGTATATTGGTCACAGGCGACAACCGCCCATTTGGACAGGTCAACATCGGTCCGCGGGAGCAGGATTTTGGGCAGGCGGGCGTAATGGGTCTGCAT
>JAUMSA010000326.1 GCA_031293105.1 Butyricicoccus sp.
ATAATCAAGAGCAGAAAAACAAAATACATAGAAAAGAGAGAGATGAAAATGGATTTTGTGAAAAAGATCGGTCCAGGCCTGCTGCTCTGCCTGGTGTTGGCGATTCCGTGCTGGTTCCTCGGCCACCTGTTCCCGGTCATCGGCGGACCGGTGTTTGCCATCTTGGCGGGGATGGTGGTTTCCATGCTTCTGCGGCAGCGTACCCCGTACCAGGCAGGCATTGCCTTTACCTCGAAAAAGATTCTGCAATACGCGGTCATCCTGCTGGGCTTTGGCCTCAACCTGTCGCAGATTGCCCAGGTGGGCGCCAAGTCGCTGCCCATCATCTGCACGACCATTACCATGTCGCTGGTGATTGCGTTCGTCCTGCACAAGTACCTGTCCATCCCGGACAATATCTCGGTGCTGGTGGGTGTGGGTTCTTCGATTTGCGGCGGGTCGGCCATTGCGGCGACCGCGCCCGTCATCGGCGCAGACGATGAGGAGATCGCACAGTCCATTTCGGTTATCTTCTTATTCAATATCATCGCGGCTCTGATTTTCCCCACCCTGGGCGGCCTGCTGGGGATGAGCAACGAAGGATTCGGCCTGTTCGCCGGAACCGCAATCAACGATACCTCGTCGGTCACCGCAGCCGCGTCCACTTGGGATACCCTGCACGGCACCGGCGGCGCGGTGTTGGGATATGCCACCATCGTCAAGTTGACCCGTACCCTGGCCATCATCCCCATCACGCTGGTGCTGGCCTTCTGGCGGACCTGGCAGGTCAAGCGGGGCGGCAATACCTCCAATGGGTCGTTTGACCTGAAGAAGATTTTCCCCTTCTTTATTCTGTTCTTCGTGTTGGCATCCATCATTACCACCGTTTCCACGATGGCGGGTGTCCCGGCGGAGTTCTTCCAGCCGTTTAAGGAACTGTCCAAATTTTTCATTATCCTGGCCATGGCCGCCATTGGCCTGAACACCAACCTGATCAAACTCATTAAGACCGGCGGCAAGCCGATCTTCATGGGCGTCTGCTGCTGGGCCGGCATCACCGCCGCCAGCCTCATTATGCAGCACGTACAGGGCCTATTATAAAACAAAAAAACAGCCGTCGGAGGCATGCACCCCGGCGGCTGTTTTTTTTAGGCATAGGGGACAAGAAGGGCGCGATATAGTAAAGAAGGGATTTCCAAACAGGGAGGTGGAACGCGCACAGGCGCGGCTGCTTATGAAGATGATCGTTTACTATCCCAAACGGAACAAAGGCAAGCGGGAGCCATCGGACGCCGAACGGCAGGCCGAGCGCATTTTGGAGAAGCTGCGCGAACTGGAACGTGAAACGCAGCAAACGCCAGCCGACCCTCATATCAAGAAATCTTAACAACTTCACCCAGAAAACCCAAAGGGCTTTGTATAAAATGGCAGGTAAAACCGTGAAAATACTCGACAAGTGACAGTCAAGGTGCTATAATAGAACCGCTGTTTTAACTGCTAAAGTGAAAAAGCTGAATGGGGAAGTAGAAAATATGAAAATTCTAGTATGTATGAAACAGGTCCCGGGCAGCACCAAAGTGGATATTGACCAGGAAACCGGTGCAATGAAGCGCCCGACGGGCGATGTGCGCACCAATCCGTATGACCTGTTTGCGTTAGAGACCGCGCTGCGCTTGCGGGAAAAGCTGGGCGGCACGGTCACGGTATTGACCATGGGCCCGCCGCAGGCCGAAAGTATGATGCGGGATGCCTACACCATGGGCGCGGACGAAGCGGTCATTTTGTCCGACCGCAAGTTCGCCGGGTCGGATGTGCTGGCCACCTCGTATACCCTGTCGCAGGGCATCCAGGTGCTGGGCGGTGCCGACCTCATCATCTGCGGCCGGCAGACGACCGACGGCGACACCGCTCAGGTCGGCCCGGCCATTGCCGAGCATCTGACCATCCCGCACGCGGCCTGGGTCAGCGCCATTGAGGACGCCGATGAAACGGCGATTCGGGTGCGGCAGGATTTGGCAAGCGTGTCGCAGGTGTCCGAATTGCCCTATCCGTGCCTGATTACGGTCGATAAGGATATCTGTGTGCCGCGGCTGCCGTCCTATCTTTTGAAGCGGGCGACCGTCGAGCGGCCGGTGCGGTTTTTGAGTTTTGACGATCTGCCCGACCGCGATTTGACTCGGTATGGTCTGGTGGGCTCGCCCACGGCGGTCGAGCGTATGTTTGCGCCCCCGGAAACCGAAAAGCAGGTCTATCTGGACGGCGACGCCGAAGGCAAGGCCGACGCGCTGTTTGCCATCCTGGCCGGCAAGAAAGTGATCTGAGGAGGGCAAAATCGTGGATTTTTTGAAATTTGACGCGCAGAAATGCGTGTTGTGCGGCCAGTGCGTGCAGAGCTGTCCCTTTGGCGCGCTGAGCATCGGCAAGGACAGCATCGAAGTCAATGAAAACTGCCGCATGTGCGGCCTGTGTGTGCGCCATTGTCCCGAGCAGGCCATTCGCTTTGAGCAGCGCGCGAACGAGATCGACAAGAGCCAGTGGCGCGATTTTCTGGTCTATGTCGAGCAGGAGCGCGGGGACATCCATCCGGTGGCCTATGAGCTGATCGGCGAGGCGCGCAAGATGGCGCCCAAGGTCGGCTATCAGGTCAACTGCGTTATCGTCGGCGGGCCGGGGACAGCTCAAAACGCCGAAAAGCTGCTGCACTATGGCGTACATAAGGTATATGTATACGAGCACGAGGGCTTTACCGGCTTCCGCGCCGACTGCTATGCCGACGCGGTGGCCGACTGCATCGCCGCCATCAAGCCCAGTTCGGTGCTCATCGGTGCGACCGCCCTGGGCCGTTCGCTTGCGCCCCGGCTGTCCACCCGCTTCCATACCGGCCTGACCGCCGACTGCACCACGCTGGACATCAAGCCCAGCACCGATTTGGTGCAGATCCGTCCGGCGTTTGGCGGCAACATCATGGCGCAGATCGCCATTACCCGGTCGCGCCCGCAGTTTGCAACCGTGCGCTACCGCGTCATGGACCGTGCGCCCCGGCTGGACAAGCCCCAGGGCGAGATCGTCCGGTGTGCAGTATCGGACGAAATGGCGTCCTCGCGTATCCGGGTGCTGTCATCTACGACCGTAGAAAAGAACAAAAGCCTGGAAGAGGAGGACATTCTGGTCGTGGCGGGCCGCGGCGTGCGTAGCGAGAAGGACGTCGAAATGTGCCGTGAACTGGCGCAGGCGCTGGGTGGCCAACTGGCCTTCACCCGTCCGATGGTGGAAAACGGCTTTGGCGACAATGCCCATCAGATTGGCCTGTCCGGCCGCACCGTGCGGCCCAAGCTCATCATCACTTGCGGTGTGTCGGGCGCCATCCAGTTCACCTCGTGCATGACCGGCGCCGAGTGCATCGTGGCCATCAACACCGACCCGGACGCGCCGATTTTCAAGGTTGCGCACTATTGTCTGGTGGACGACCTGTACCGCGTGGTGCCGCGCCTGACCGAACTGGCCCGCGGACGGAAGGAGGACTAACCGATGCCATTTCCCTATAAAAAGATGACCCAAGCCGATTTTGACTTCATCCGTTCGGCGACCGCGCCCGAGCGCGTGTGGGTGGGTGACGAAATCGCATCCGAATACCACCGCGACGAGATGCCCGAGTATGGTATCTATCCGCCCGAATTATACGTCGAAGTCATCAACAAAGAGGAAGTTTCGGCCATTCTGGCCTATGCTTATCAAAACAATATCCCGGTTGTCTGCCGCGGTGCGGGCACCGGCCTCGCGGGCGGCGCGACCTGCAAATACGGCGGCATTTTGCTGTCGGTCATGCGTATGAACCGCATTTTCCCGGTCGACCACAAAAATCAGACCATCACGGTCGAGCCGGGCGCGCTGCTCATCGACGTGCAGGCCGCAGCCGCGGCCGAGGGCCTGTTCTATCCGCCCGACCCGGGCGAAAAGACGGCGTCCATTGGCGGCAATGTCATCACCAACGCGGGCGGTATGAAGGCCGTGCGCTATGGTCTGACCCGCGACTTTGTGCGTTGCATCGAAGCCGTGCTGCCCGATGGCTCGATTATGGAGTTTTCGTCGAACGTGGTCAAGAATACCACCGGTTACGACGTCAAAGACCTCATTATCGGCTCGGAAGGCACGCTGTGCGTACTGACCCAGGTGACGCTCAAGCTGCTGCCCGCGCCCACCTGCTCGTGTACGCTCGTGATGCCGTTTGACAGCCTGGAAGCCTGCGCGGACATGGTGCCTGAAGTGCTGGCGCTGCCGTTTGTGCCCACGGCCATCGAGTTTTTGGAGCGCGAACTGATCGACATTGTGCAGGACAACCTGCATAAGATGCTGCCCGTCCAGCAGGGCGAGGCGGTGCTCATCGTCATGTATGACGCCTCCAGCCGGCAGGAGCTGGACAGCGCGGTCGAAGCGGCTGCCGAAGCGGCCCTGGCCCACGGCGCCATCGACTGCTGCATCGCGGACACGCCCGAGCGCGCGGCGTCGGTTTGGGCGGTACGCGGCGCGATTTTGGAGGGCATGAAGGCTGATTCGGTATCGCAGGAGGAGTGCGACGTCGTTGTGCCGCGCGCCCGCATCGCCGAATATGTCAAGGCGGCCAAGCGCATTGCGCTGTCGCACGGCATCCGCGTCGAGCCCTGTGGCCACTGCGGCGACGGCAACATCCATACCGAGATGCTGCGCGGCCCGGAGATGAGCGACGAAGAATGGAAGAGTGCCACCCATGCCTGCCTGACCGAGCTGTATGCGCTGTCCAAGGAACTGGGCGGCCAGCTTTCGGGCGAACACGGCATTGGCAACGGCCGTATCGAATTCCTGGAGGAATTCGTT
>JAUMSA010000082.1 GCA_031293105.1 Butyricicoccus sp.
TCACAGAACCGGCGCAGCGGTGCCGGTGCGCCGAAGGCAATGGTCTGAATGATATCATAGCGCGGGGTTTCCGGAGCCGGGTCCACGGTAAAGCCCAAATCCTGCATGACCTGTGCACAGAAAATCGCGGTCTTGATGGCCTGCATGGTCACATGCGGCGCCAGGAACAGGCCCTGATAGAGCAGACGGTTCTGCCCCATTGTGCAGCCGCATTCGCCGCCAATGCCGGGTGCGGTCAGCCGGTAAGCGGCATTTTCCACCAAATCGGCGCGGCCGACGATATAACCGCCCGTCGGTGCCAGACCGCCGCCCGGGTTCTTAATGAGCGAACCGGCGCATAAATCAGCACCCACCTGGGTCGGCTCGATCGTTTCGGTAAACTCGCCGTAGCAGTTATCGACCAGGATAGCCGCATGTGGGTTGACTTCCCGCACTGCTGCACAGATCTCCCTGATCTGCGCGCAAGAGAGTGTCTGCCGCACTGCGTAACCGCGCGAGCGCTGGATAAATACCAGCTTGATCTGCGGGTCAGCGGCTGCCTGCCGGATGGCGGGCAGGTCGGGCAGACCGTCCTTCAAATCGACCTGCCGGTAGCCGATGCCATAGCGCTTCATGCTGCCCGCACAGTCCCCGGTAATGGTGCTGAGCAGGGTATCATACGGCGCGCTGGTCACGCTCAAAACCACATCGCCCGCCTGCACGGCTGAGAACATCGCGCACGAAAGCGCATGCGTACCATTGACAAAGCCAATGCGCACCAGACCGGCCTCTGCGCCAAAGAGGTCGGCGTAAATCTTGTCCAGAGTGTCGCGGCCCTGGTCGTCATAGCCATAGCCGGTCGTACCAGCAAACATGGTATCCGACACGCGATGGCGGCGGAACGCCCCCAGAACCTTTTCGGTGTTGCGGTCACAAATTTCTTCCAACCGAGCAAAATAGGGCGCAATTTTGCGCTCAGCCTCCCGGCCGAGCGCATACGTCTGCTCGGAAATACCTAAATAGTTTTCCATCTTTCTTAAACTTCCTATGATTGATTTTGGGATTCCTGATAGACCGGCGCTGTTTCTCCCGGCAGGATAAACAGCGAGTCGGCCGGTTCTTCGGTGCTGACCTGGATATCCACCGCGCGGGTCATCTTACCGTTCTCCGAAAAGGAGGCCGACCGCAGCAGGCCGGTTCGGGCCGATATCTTATACACACCGATTTGGCTGCCGTTTTGGGTGTCAACCGTCAGCAGCAGTTCATCGCCCTCCTGCACCAAAGCACCGCCGGTGATCTGCTCCTTGGGCAAGTCGCACACGGTTTCATAGGTGGGCAACATGGCGCTCTGGTCGGTGGTGAACTCCCCCTGATTTCCTTGGGAATAGGTAGACGCGCCGTTGCGCCAAGTATAATAGGAGCCGTTCCAAAGCAGTTCGGTGTATTGGATAGCGCCTTCGGCGTCCAAATAATCGGTGCGGTACGCGCCGTTTTTGACCGTCTGCCGACAGGTCACGGTTCCGGACGATTCGCCATAATACAGACGGCTGACGATGGTGGCCGTATAGCTTTCCGTCCGAGACAGGCTGGCAACCACGCGCTGCACATTGCTGGCCGTAACCTGTACATCGCCTAAAATCTCCAAATTCTGCCCCAAAACCGCGTCGCTTTCCGGAGCTTTGGTGGTTTCGGAGGGCAGCACGACGTCATCTTCGGTGCGGTATGCAGCCGTGGATAAAAACAGGCTGAGGAAAAGCGCGCCAACCAGCAGCAGCGCACCGATCGATGCAATCAGCGGTGGTTTTAACTTGGGCATCGTTTTTCCCCTCCTTTGGGATGTTACGGTTCAAACCGCGCGGGCGCATCGTCTCGGCGGCCAAAATACTGCTCAATCGCCTGCACAATGCGCTGCGATGTCTTGCCGTCGCCATAGGGGTTGACGGCATGGGCCATCTGCGCATAGGCATCCGCGTTGTCAAACAGTTCGCAAGCCATGGTAAAAATGTTCTCTTCTTCGACGCCGGCCAGCTTGACCGTTCCGGCTTCGATGGCTTCCGGGCGTTCGGTTTCGCGGCGCAGCACAAGCACCGGCTTGCCCAACCCGGGTGCTTCTTCCTGCAAGCCGCCCGAGTCGGTCATGACCAGATAGCAGCGCGCCATGAGGTTGTGCATCTCGTCAACAGCCAGGGGAGCAATCAGGTGGATGCGCTCATTGCCGCCCAGGAATTTTTCAGCGGTTTCGCGGACATACGGGCTCAAATGCACTGGATAGACAAAGTGGACATCCGGATACTTTTCCGACAGGCGCGCGATCGCCCGGCAGATATTCTCCATCGGCTCGCCGTAATTTTCGCGGCGGTGGGCGGTCACCAGCACCACGCGGTTGGCATCAAAGTCCAGGCTTTGCAGCGCCGGGTCACGGAAGGTGAAATCATCACGCACGGTCAGATGGATGGCGTCCACAACCGTATTGCCGCAGACAAAAACGCCGTCGCGGATACCCTCTGCCGCCAGGTTGGACTCATTGCGCACCGTGGGCGCAAAATGCAGTTCGGCAATCTGGCCGGTAAGCTTGCGGTTCATCTCCTCCGGGAAGGGGGAGTATTTGTCAAACGTGCGCAGGCCAGCTTCCACGTGGCCGACCGGAATTTTGTGATAAAAGGCAGCCAGGGCCCCGGCAAAGGTGGTCGATGTATCGCCATGCACCAGCACGATGTCGGGCCCCGCTTCGTCCAGGACGGTGTCCAAGCCGCGCAGCGACTTTTCGGTGATGGTTGCCAGCGTCTGGCGTGGCTCCATGATATCCAGGTCATAATCGGGCTTGATTTTGAAAATATCGAGCACCTGGTCGAGCATCTGCCGGTGCTGCGCGGTCACGCAGACAATGCTCTCGGTGTTTTCGCACTGTTCCAGCGCACGCACCAGCGGCGCCATTTTGATGGCTTCCGGCCGGGTGCCGAATACGGTCATGACTTTAATCTTTTCCATCTTGCTGCTCCTCTTTTTCGGATGTTTGCGCCTCTTCGATGGGCTCATTTAAGATGCGTTCGATGCTTTCCTTAGATGCCTTGCGGCGGTTGACCAAAATCCAAGCGCCGACGGCAATGGCCAAAATCGCCGCTAAGAGCAGCAGCATGGCCTTGGCTTCGCCGCTGGTAGTCAGCACGACAGCCGCCAGACCGAGCGTACCGCTGATGGCGTACAAAATCGCGACCGCCTGCTTGACGTTAAAGCCCATATCCACCAAACGATGGTGTACATGGCCGCGGTCGGGGCTCATCGGGCTGCGGCCCTCGATTACACGCCGGGTGATGGCCGAAACCGTATCAAAAATGGGCAGGCCCAGAATCAGCAGCGGCACGGCGAACGAAATGACCGCATAAAATTTGAAAAATCCGCTGATAGACATGGTGGCGAGCATGTACCCTAGGAATGTCGAGCCGGTGTCGCCCATAAAAATCTCGGCCGGGTTGAAGTTATACGGCATAAAGCCCAGACAGGCGCCGGTTAGGCAGGCCATGACCACCGCAACGCCGATCTCGTAATTGAGCAAGGCGACGGCCAGCATGGTCAGCGACGCAATCGACGATACGCCGACCGCCAAGCCGTCCAGGCCGTCGATGAGGTTCACAGCATTGGTGATGCCGACAATCCAAACAATGGTCACCGGAATGGCGAATACGCCGAGCGAAAAGTACGGGTCATCCGAAAACGGGTTGAAGCTGGTGAAAAACTCGATTTTCATTCCGCCCACGCAGACCGGGATGGCAGCCGCGATAATCTGCACCAGGAACTTAAATTTAGCGCCCAATGCCAGCACATCGTCAAAAATACCGAGCACGACAATGATCATCGCGCCGAGCAGCACGCTGAGCATCTGCATGTCAAACCGGTAGAACACCAGCATCGCGCCCAAAAAGCCGATGAAAATCGCGAGGCCACCCAGTCGCGGGATGGGCCGTTTGTGCATACGGCGGCTGTCCTTCGGCACATCGATGGCGCCGATCTTATAGGCAAACCGCTTGACAAAGGGGGTCAGTACGTAGGAAAGCACGCCTGCCAGCACAAACGCGCCAATGATCATTCCGATCACTTGATATTCCGACATGATTCTTAATCCTCTCCATCACGCGCCTTCCAGCCGGAAAACGCGCTGTGTAAAATTTCAAAACAAGCGCCTTACCGCTTGACAAAACCGACCTTGCGGAAAACCTTATCCAGCG
>JAUMSA010000148.1 GCA_031293105.1 Butyricicoccus sp.
GGAAAGCCGAGCCAGATAAATCCAGCATTGAATACTACGAAGCTGAGATTGAACGCTTGAAAATGGAGAATGAGTTGCTGCGGGATTTTCTGCAATCCACAGAAAGGGAGTGAGCTCCAAGGTAAAATATGCTGTAATATACCGTCACCGGGAGGCACATCCCATTTACAGGATGTGCGGATTCTTTAGCGTTTCACGAAGCGGGTATTATTCGTATGTTCAAAGATTGAACCGGCCAGATCCCAATCAGGCAATCATAGATCAGATTGCAAGTCAACAGAAACGCTGCAAAAATACATACGGCTATCGCCGGATGCAACTCTGGCTGGACAAGAACGGCTGCCAGAAGAATCCCAAAACCATCCTCAAACTCATGAAAAGCCACGGTTTGCTGTCTGAAATCCGCAGGCGCAGACAATGGAAACAACTGGGGCAGCAGGTGCACAAGTATAAAAATCTGCTGAACAGAGAATTCCGCGCAGAAAGGCCCAACAGTAAATGGGTCACAGATATCTCCTACATCCACACCAAGCAAGGAATCTTGTACCTTTCCATGATCCGGGATCTGTACGACAACAGTATTGTGGCTTACAAAACCGCCACTTCTCAGACAGTCAATCTGGTGCTGGATACCATTCGACTTGCTGTAAAGAAAGAGAAAGTCGCCGGGGAGTTGCAGCTCCACAGCGACCAAGGCTTTCAATATACCTCACACGGATATTTTAAGCTAACTCAAGATTACGGCATTACGCCTTCGATGTCAAGACGTGGGAACCCGTATGACAATGCAATGGCGGAAAATTTCTTTTCCATTCTCAAAACAGAATGTATCTACCGCCAAAAGCTCAAGACATTTCAGCAAGCCAACCATCTGATCGACGAGTACATCCATTTCTACAATTACGAGCGGCTCCAGACAAAGACTGGCCTGGCTCCGCTCTCGCTTCGCCAAGCCAGTCTTTAATTCAGTCTATTCTACTCTTGTAGGCCTCTTTTTTGTGCTGTCCGCACAATCTGGGGCGGTTCATCATCGGCAGGCCTATTTTGTTTATCCATATACTTTTGCAATGCATTCACGGCACATATCCGTCCACTTGCGAAACCGCCCCGGGTCATTTTGAATGGTATGCGTATCCTTGAGGATAATTTCAAAGGCTGTACCCTTCCCGTCCTGCATCAGCTTGGTGGTGTAGGAGCGCATCAGCTCCTCATCCCAGCCGTTTGTAATGAGCGATGGCTTCGGTTTGCAGGAGAAAATGGCTTTTTTGCCGATTTGGTCGCGCATGGACGCGACGTCTGCCCAAGGAGAAACCGAAATGCGGCGGATGTTCGGGATTTTCAGCACATCAGGCAGCTTTTTCTCCAGATTATCGCAGCAGCCGTAGGCCGACAGGCCGAAGTTACTGAGCAGACGGCTTTCGTAATCGATAGCAAATTCGCGGGTCATCTCGGGCGATACCGAAACAAACTCCTGCGACTCGGCATAGGCCCACAGATGCTTGAAGGTCAGCTTTTCGCCAGGCTTCAAATCGGGCAGGTCGTGGGTGTAACCATACCCGCCCGTGCCGTTGTATTGGCAGCCATTGTTCATTTCCAGCAGACCCATGTCGAGCTGCTGCTGGTACAAATCCAGATAGCCCTTTTCCAGCACACGCAACAAGGCGTGCATCTGGTCAGGATAGTCGTACAGGTCATAGAGAGCGTTTTCATAGCCACGCAGCTTGGTGTAAGTCTCCATCCAGGAGAAAGCAATATAAGTGTTGCCGCACCAGTGTACATCCAGAATATCACCCAGCAGTTCCTGATGGATTTCCAAATCACGCTTAGAGCCTTCCTCGTCATAGATGACCTTGGGTGGCACCAGTTTGAAGGGAATTTCATCATCTTCGATGTCGTCATCGCTGATGAGCGGCTCAAATTCGGCTGCGGTTTCGTCAAATTGATAGTCGGTGCGCCAGAACGGGTTGACCGTTGAGATGGTCGGCACATGGACCGATTCGTTGGTAAAGGCGTTGTGCGCCTGCTGCCCTTCGAGGGTCCAACCGGTATCGCTAATACGCTTGCGGCAGTCCCACCGTTTTTCGGCGGGTACATCGTCGTTGATGGTTTCGGCGCGGTAGATGCGCGCGCGCAGCGTCCATTCGATTTCGCGCGCGACCGGGTCCTGGCTCACTAGCGTGTCGGGCGGGACGATCTCACGCCAGGCGCCTTCGGGCGAACAGTCGATGACCGGCTGCTCGGTTTTCAGGTCATTATGTGCATACCACAGTTTGCGGCGTTCCTCCATGACCGGCAACTCGGCCAGTTCAGCCAGACGTTTTGCCAGATCACGAATTACGGATTTTTCCTTTTCAGTAATCAATACAATCAGCTCCTTGAAGACTTTGGCTGCCGCAAACATCGTGAAAATCCGCTTTCCGGATTTTCACGATGGCAGCCCAAAGAAGAGAAAAGAGAAGAATAGATGCGGTTTAAGCGTGTTTGGCCGATTCGGTGATGGTAATGGCCTTGATGAGGTTTTCCTCGGTGATCTCATCGCCGGTCAATTCACCGGTAATCAGCCCCTGGGCGATCGTGTAAATGCGGTTGGAAACGCCCATAATCTCGGGCATCTCGGACGAGATGACGATGACTGCCATACCCGATTCGGCCAGATCAGCGATCAGCTTGTGAATCTCGGACTTGGAACCCACGTCGATGCCGCGGGTCGGTTCATCGAGGATGAGCAGGTCGGGCTCGGTGGTCAGCCATTTGCCGATGACCACCTTTTGCTGGTTGCCGCCCGACAGATAGACGATCTGCTGCTCGGACGAGGGCGACGAAATACGCAGTTTGTCGTGATATTCGTTGTAGATATCATAGGTAGCCTTGTCGTCGACAAAACCGAATTTGGAAATCCAAGGCAGTTTGGCCAGGGCGATGTTCTCCCGGCAGGATTTGTCGAGCACCAGCCCCTGCTCCTTGCGGTTTTCGGTCACAAAGCCGATCTTGTTCTTAACCGCGTCCACGCTCGTGTGGATGGACGACTTTTTTCCGTTCATGTAGATGTCCCCGGCATCCGGCCGCCGTACGCCGAAGATGGTCTCCATGATTTCCGACCGGCCGGCGCCGACCAGACCATAGAAGCCGACCACTTCCCGGCGGCGTACGTGGAAGGAAATGTCCTTATACACCCCGCGCAGGGATAGATTTTCGACGCGCAGCACTTCCTCGCCTGGCTCGGCTGTGCATTTGTGGAAGTAACCGTCCAGCGTGCGGCCGATCATGGCCTGCACGATGTCGTCCAGACCGATCTCCTTGGTGACAAATTGGCCGGTCGGCTGACCGTCGCGGAAGACGAGCACCCGGTCGCTGATCTCAAAAATTTCATCCATCTTATGACTGATGTAGACAATGCCGACGCCCTCGGCCTTGAGGGTGCGGATGATCTCGAACAGATAGTTCTTTTCGCGCTCGGTCAGCGACGAGGTCGGCTCGTCCAGAATGAGCACCTTGGCGCCCAGGGCGATGCCGCGCGCGATCTCGACCATCTGCTGCTGAGCGATGGGCAGCGTAGAAATGACATCCTTGGGGCTGGCCGGACAGCCGAGCTTGTCGAGCACGGCCTGCGCGTCGCTGTATAGCTTTTTCCAGTCCACACGGCCATGCTTCATGGGCAGCGAGCCCAGATAGATATTTTCGGCGACACTCAAATCCATGACCAGCGAAAGCTCCTGGAAGATGAGCACAATGCCGTCTTTTTTGGCGTCGTTTGGGTTGGTGTAACGCACCGGCTTGCCCTGATAGAGGATTTCACCCGAATCCGGGTCGGGTTGGTAAACGCCGGACAGGCACTTCATCAGCGTGGCTTTGCCCGCGCCCTTTTCGCCGCACAGCGCTAACACTTCGCCGTAGCGCAGATCCAGGCAGGCGCCGTTCAGCGCCTTGACACCTGGAAAGCTTTTGTTGATGTTCTGCATTTGCAGCACAAATTCGTTCTTACTCATGGTTCATCCACCGACTCCTTGTATGGGGATTCCGGGACCGGGCAATCTGTGCCGATTACCACGGTTCGATGTTCAGCGAATCGAGATTGTCAGCTGTTGCAACCGGGGTTTCCATGAAGTTGTCGAACTCGGCGATCTCTTCGCCCTTGGCGATGCGGACAGCATAGTCCAGAGCGGTCTGTGCGTCGATGATCGGGGACTGCATCGCGGTTGCGCGCAGCTTGCCGCTTTCGATGTAGGTCAGGGTGTTGTAGTCGCCGCAGGCTGCTGCGTAGACCTTGATGTCGGTGCGTCCGGCTGCATCCATGGCGTTGATGGCGCCGATGGCGATATTATCGTCCATGCAGAAGACCGCGTCAACCGAGCCTTCGGGATACTTGACCAGGTAGTTTTCCATGACCTGCTGTGCCTTTTCACGGTTGCCGTCCGAAATCTGGGATTCAAGCACTTCGATGTTGGTGCCTTCGATGGCTTCATCCAGGCCCTGGCGGCGTTCGGCCGAGGTCGAATAACCGGCCTGACCGTCGATGTACAGAATCTTGGCGTCGGTGCCGATGTCTTCGATCATCTGCTCGGCGGTCTGCTTGCCTTCGAGCACGTTGGACGGGCCGACATAGCATTCGAGGTATTCCTTACCGCTCTCTTCGACGTTGGTGTTCGCGCTCATGACCGGGATGCCGGCGGCATTGATCTGGCGCACCATCGCAACGCCCGATTCCGAGTTGGTCGGCCACAGGACAATCACATCACAGTTCATACCGATGAGGTCCTGCACCTGGTTTTGCTGCTTGGTCACGTCGCCGACCGGGTCGAGCAGCTTGAGGTCCACGCCCAGTTCCTTGGCGTATTCTTCGGCTGCCGAATAGTAAGCCGTCTGATACGGGTCCGCGCCCGCGTTGTTGACCGTCATACCGATGACGATGTCACCGTTCGCGGCACCGCCGCCGCTGCCGGCTGCGCTGCTGTCGCCGCCCGAACCGCCGCAAGCGGTCAAACTCAGAGCCATTGCACCTACACACAACATCGATACCAATCTCTTTTTACGCATTTTCTTTTCCTCCTTAAATTTGTTTATGCATTGGCCAGGCTATCTTTTTTGGGGCGGTCGGTCAGTACCTTGTCGAGGTAAAGAACGCCGATAATAATGAGGCCGGTGACCAGGGTCGATACATAAG
>JAUMSA010000186.1 GCA_031293105.1 Butyricicoccus sp.
CTTATGTAGGAGCCGGCGATCTGCCCACAGAGAAAGCCACAATTGCGGGAGAAACGCTTGCCAACCTAAACCCAACCCAGGATGCCACGCGTCAGGCCACATGCCGGAACGAACAGCAGGAAGTACCAGCCACCTATGAAAATGGTTTCACTGCCACCAAACTCTGGGACGACAACAACAACGCCTATGACTTCCGGCCGGGAGAAGAGGATTTTAAGAAGCTTCTGACCCTGAAGCGGTCGGCCCCGGCGCAAAATGTACCGGGCGGCGGTGGTGCGGCAGCTATTCCGGAAGAGGAAGTGCCCTGCAAGCTGACAATCACGCCGGACAGCACCGATGAAAGCAAGTGGATCATCACCATTCAACCAGTGGATAGTAGCTCCTTTGAGAAGTATGCTCCCAACGGCATGGCATGGCAATACACGTTCGAAGAGCGCACGACGAACAACAATCGCCTACAACTAAATTTCGATGACCCCGACGCTCCGGAAAATAATATTTACGCGCCCCCAGCCGACAGCGGCGGCCAGTGGGGAAAAACTCTTCAAGCTTCCTCTGGAATCACCGATTTTGGGGAGCTGACCAATACCACCCACATGAGTTATCAATTCCGCAAAGAGTGGGTGGACGCCGACGGTGAAAAAATCACCCAGAACTATCTGGGCGATGATTTCGAGCTGACGGTGAACTTCCAGCTTCAGGTATCCACCGACGGCGCGGACTGGAAAAACGCTGGTGCGTATTTTGCAGAGAAACATATCAGTATCCAGTCCCAGGTGATTGGCGAAGGCGTTACCCAAGGGACATGGGATACCGCTTCCATCACCAACACCATTGATACGGATGTCTGGAACAGCGGCGGTACGTTTACCGGTCTGCCGACGGTGATTTTGGAGAACGACAAATACATTTCTCTGCAATACCGAGTCATCGAAACCAGCGTGACCTATGGAAATCAGATCACCCAGACCATCACAGCGCCGACCAATTTGACCACCACGGAAACCACGACCACCGGCAGCTATACGGTTGAAAATCCCGATCGGCTTGTAACATCCGCTACATTCACCCGGTATGATGATCGAGGTGTGAGCGTCAGCACCAACCGGCTTTCCACCACGGAAGTGAGCCTTGAAAAGGTATGGGACGATGCGGAAAACCCATACAATACCCGGCCGGACCCGGATGCCCCCATGACCTGGACGGCTTGGTTTGTCCTCCAACGCTCCACCAACGACACCGATTGGACCCATGTTGACGTGGTAAAACTGTATGGCGGCAACCAGCAGGGTGACACCTCCGGCGAGCGCTGGGAATATACCTTCTCCGGCCTGCCCACCATGGACTATCAGACTAGTCAGCCTTACACCTATCGGGTGAGGGAGTTGCAGCCCAAAGCCGAAGGCTATACGCTGCCAACAGTTGCCGAGAGCGACCTTGTCATGCCAGGCGGTACCTATAACCCCGGCGGAAGCGCCTACACCACCCAATATGAGAATTCGGCTCAGCATTGGACCGTGACCAACATCCTTGACCGGTATACCCCCCAAGTACCGGTCAAGGAAGTGACAGCAGTGAAGAACTGGGCTGTACCGGATACCGCCGAGAAGCCCCCGGTTACCTTCCAACTGCAATATCGAACCGAAACCAGCGATTGGCAAAGCACGGCGACAGCCGGGTTTACCAACGCCGAGCAGACCGCTGATGCTGCCAATGGCTGGCGTGTCACCTGGACTTCCCTGCCGGACACCATTGCAGGGAAGAATGTCACCTATCGGGTCGTGGAACTGGCTGGCACGGGCTGGGTGGAACTGACGCAGCAGTCCACCACGGCGGACGGCGGAACCCTCACCAATACCTTTACCAACACCTTCGCCCGGGACTTCGCGGTGGGAAAGAAATGGAATCCCACTAGCGCGACCGCCCATCCGGTCACGATTGCCCTATACCGCACCACGAACCCGGATAACGTCGGCGCGGTCACCGAAGAACGTGTCCCGGTCAACGAGATGGTCGAAAGCGAAGGCTTCCGCACCGTGGAGCTAAATGACATCAACCAGTGGTCGCATACCTTTACTGCTCTGCCGCAGTATGACCAAAACAAAAATCTGTATATCTACTACGGCTTGGAGCTCGATAGCAACGGAAATCCGGTTGCGGAGAACGAAACCGTTACTTTGGAGGGCGACCGATACGCCGTCACGTATCGTACAGATGAGTCCGGTACCGTGGTCACCAACACCACCGTTTTAGCCGACCTCGCTGGTACGAAGACCTGGCTGGACAACGGCAACGAAGGAGATACCCGCCCTTCTACGCTGCCCCTGATCCTGGAGCGGAAGATCGACAGTGACACAACTTGGACCCCGGTCACGGGCGTGGTACCCACCTGGGACACGACGACCTATGCAGCCAAGAATCAATGGGTATATACCTACTCCGGACTCCCCACCCACGATGAGGATGGAAACCTCTATTCCTATCGTGTCCGAGAGCAGGTGCCCAGCGGTTACACACTCCAGCAGGAGGTCACTCCAGGCCAGGGGGATGTACTGGCGAATGAAAACGGTGCCTATAACTTCACCAATCTCCGCACCGGTACCGTAACCCTCCAGGTGCAGAAAATCTGGGTGGGAGACCAGGCGGCCGATCGTCCTTCCAACATTCGTCTGAAAGTCGAGCGCAAACCGCTCACCGCCCCCGATACCGCTTGGGTCGATTGCACTCCTTTCTCACAGCCTGCTTGGAGTAAGACTGGAGACACCTGGTTTTTGACCTATCCGAATTTGCCTCAATTTAATAACGACGGTGTGCGTTATGAATATCGCATCACCGAAGATGGCGTGCCCGATGGCTACGAGGTGAAAAACAGCACCAATACCGATCCGCTGAAGGTTTACACCCTGGAGAACATCCGAAAAGGTGCACTCACGATCCGCAAGACAGTTTCCGGCAACCGCGGAGAAACTGACCGGATGTTCCATTTTACCATCACGTTCACCGGAACCTCGCAAGCTGGTACCCTGGCTTCGCAAGTAAACGGTCATTACACGGCCGTTTACACTGGACCGGATGGCACAACCGAACCAAAGACCATCTCGTTTACAACGGGTGTTTCGGAAAGCATCGCCCTTGAACACGGCGAAACCATCACTATCCACGGATTGCCTGCCGGACTGACCTATACAGTGACCGAGACCGAGGCCGATCAAAATGGCTACTCGACCAGTGGCAGCGGCCAGCAAGGAATCATTCCAGCCGGTGATACCGCGCAGGCTGCATTCGAAAACTACCGCAACAGCAGCAGCTCGGTCAGCCGAATCGATATCAGCGGCACCAAGACCTGGGTAGGAGACACCGCCGAGGAGCGGCCTGCCAATTTGCAATTGAAGCTCTACCGCTGTGTAGACGGCGGAGCGGAAACCCTGGTCAACGCCCAGCCAACTTGGACCAAGGGCGGCAACGTCTGGACCTATCGCTATTCAAACCTACCGAAGTATGCCAGCAACGGTAAAGCGTATACCTACCGGGTGGAAGAAGTGGTTCCGGCAGGCTATGTAAGCGACGTCAACGGGTATCACTTCACCAACACCTTGCAGGAGGACGCGGAAAAGGTTACACTCACGGGCATCAAGCGATGGGTGGGTGATACCGCCGACAATCGTCCGGCAAGCATTACCGTAGTGCTCTATGACGGCAGCGGGCAAGAGGTCAGCCGCATTCCCGTCACTGCCACAGAGGGCTGGCGCTACACCTTTGAGGATCTCCCCAAATACGATGCCCTGGGTCAGGAAATCGCCTACTCCCTGCGGGAGGATCCTGTGCCGACGGGCTATCAGGTCAGTTACAATGGCTGGGACATCACTAACCAAAAGGAAGGAGAATCTTTTGGCAGCTTGCGGGTGACAAAAGAGGTGACCGGCACCGGAGCCGAGTATGACCGGGCTTTCTCCTTCACCGTCACCCTCGATGACTGGTCCATCAATGGTACCTATGGAGATATGACATTTGTCCGCGGTGTAGCGAATTTTACGCTAAAGCACGGTCAGGCAGTCACGGCGGCAGGACTCCCAGAGGGAACCGCCTACACTGTCACCGAAGAAAAAACTGCGGGGTATCATGCATCTGCTCTTTCCTCTCCTTCCGGCACCATTGTTCAAAATACGCAAACGACCGTGTCCTTTGTTAATACGGTTGATTCTTCCGAAGTGCCGACGGAGTATGAAGATCCCGCAGCCCATCAAGCACCAGAAACCCCACAGGAGGCAACCGAGTCCAATACCCCCCAAGGTTCGGACATTCCTACCGGCGACCAGAGCCACCTGATTCTGTATGGATGGCTTTCTGCTTTATTTGCAGGAGGGCTGACCGCAATCCTCTATTACGGAAAAAAGAGGAATACAAAGAGCTAACTAAATATCGATTCACGAAAGCGATTGCTATTATCCAGCCCCCTAAATTTGTGCATAATGAAGGCCGGCAGTTTATCTGTAACAGATAAGCCGCCGGCCTGATTTATCCCCGGTTTCCTTTTATGAGTATGCCCCCCTCCCATCTTGGGAATACCACATGATAGGGAGTGTTGCCCTATGCCGATTATATCCGTAGCCAATGACAAAATAATTGTAATCGTCCATCTTTGTAGAAAACGAAAGCCGCACCGCTTCTCCCGCTGGTAATGGGCCAACGTAGATATGAAGCTCCGGTATGATAAAAGCATCTGTATATTGTTGTGGATCCTGCAATTGATACAATGAAATTTGTAATTGTAGCTCTTGAAATGAAATTCCCGTATGGTTATGAAAAAGCACGGAATGCTCTCCCGCATAAGCGTACCGCACCTCAAACCATCTTGTTTCCATTTAGCTGCAAAACTGCCTATGAA
>JAUMSA010000219.1 GCA_031293105.1 Butyricicoccus sp.
TTTGGTAGGGTTTTGAGGAAAAATTCACAAATCGTGCGGCCTTGCGTGTCCGGTACCTGCGCCGCTATAATGGAGGGGAGAACCGATGGGCGCGGCAGCCGTCATTGAGCGGTGCGCCGCGCCTTTCCAGAATCAGGAGGAGCATCATGTTTCAGACCAACCTGGCCCCGTGCGACCTGGGGCAGATCGCCGATTCCGGCCAGTGCTTCCGCATGCAGCCGGCGGATGACGGCTGGTGGCGCCTTTGTGCCCGGGATGCCTGCGTCTACGCGCGGCAGGAGGGGGACACGCTGTTTTTTGACTGTACCGAGGACGCATGGCAGGCGCACTGGCGCGCTTATTTGGATTGGGATACCGATTACCAGGCCATTTTGGACCGGGTGCCGTCCGAGGATGGGTTTTTATTCGCCGCGGCCGCCTATGGCAGCGGCCTGCGCATTTTACAGCAGGATTTATGGGAAACGCTCATTACCTTTGTCATTTCCCAGAACAACAATATCCCGCGCATCCGTGGGGCGGTCGAAGCCATATGCCGCGCCTGGGGCGAGGCCCGTACCGACAGCCGTGGACAGGTCTACTATACCTTTCCTGATAAGGCAGCGCTGGCGCAGGCGAGCGTGGAGGAGCTGCGGGCCGCCGGACTGGGCTACCGCGACCGGTATGTCCACGCTATCGCCCACAGCGATTTTGACGCGGCGGCCGTGGCCGGAATGGACCGGGCAGCGGCTTATGAAGCGCTGCTGGCGCTGCCCGGCGTGGGCAAAAAGGTAGCCGACTGCGTGCGGCTGTTCGGCCTGCACGATTTGGCGGCCTTCCCGGTGGATACCTGGATTCGGCGGATGTGCCAGACCCATTATGGCGGCGCCTTCCCGGTCGAGCGGTATGCCGGCTTTGCCGGGGTCATCCAGCAATACATCTTCTTTTATGGGCGGACACAGAACGGCAAAATCTAATGGGTTTTTCACGGGTAAAATTGGTGGATTCGATGAAATCTTCGAATTTTTGGAAGTCCCTAGGCAGGTGCGCCATGGGTGTGATATACTAAAGAAAAGACGAGGAGAAAACACGATGAAAATTCATTTACGCGAATTAATGCGCCGGTTGTCCGACTTGTTGGAGTTGCTGATCGGTTTTTTGCTGCTGATTGCCCTGTGCGCCGCTTTGATCGGCCTAGTTTGTGAAGTCAGCCCAACCAAACTGGTGGCAGACCCCAATGTGTTTTCCGATTATCTTGGCATCGCATCGGCCATTGTCATCGGTCTGGAGTTTGTCAAGATGTTGTGTACGCACACCATTGATTCGGTCATTGAGATCATGCTGCTGGCCATTGCCCGTCAGATGATTACCGAACATACCAGCCCGCTGGAAAACCTGCTGGCCGTGCTCTCGATCGGCGTCCTGTATCTGGTGCGGAAGTTCCTGTACATTCCCAAGAAAGACGATATCAAACATACATCCATTTTTTCTCGCCTGCGGAATAAGAAGGGCACGGACCCGGCTGCGCAGGCGCAGGAAGCGGAGAAAGGAGAACAAAATGTCCTTACCGAATGACCCGGTGATGCTTCTGAGCGTGGTCAACACGCTCCTGCGCGACCGGTATGGCGACCTCGATGCCCTGTGCGACGGCGAAGACCTCGGCCGCGCGGCACTCGAGTCGCGTCTGGCGACCGTAGGCTACCGCTATCGCCGGGATATCAATCAATTTCGTTAAATCATGCCGCATCCCGCTCCAGGCGGGAGGGCGGCTTTTCACTGCCGGAAAGGGGATTGGATGACCATGCTTTCTTATATGATGGAAACAGTAAAAAGCTGCGGCCCCATGCTGCTGCAGGCCACCCAGGTCGCGCGGAGCGTATCCGAAAAAGAGGGGCAGCGCAATTTTGTCACGACCTATGATGTAAAGGTGCAGCAGACGCTGCGCAAGGCACTGCTGGACCGGTGGCCGGAAGCGCACTTCATGGGCGAAGAAGGGGACAACCGGGAAGATACGCTGCACGGTTTGGCGTTTATTGTCGACCCGATCGATGGCACGACTAATTTTATCAAGGGATATCGGGCATCGGCGGTCTGCGTGGCTGCTGTACAGGATGGCGACACCATCTGCGGCGTGGTCTACGACCCCTATACCGATTCGCTGTTTGCCGCCGAAAAGGGCCGCGGCGCCTGGCTCAACGGGGAACCCATCCACGTATCGGGGCGCGGTCTTTCCGAAGGATTGGTATGCCTCGGCACTTCCTCGTATTATGCCGAACTGACCGACCATACCTTTGTGATGGCGCGGGCGCTGTTCGATGCGGCGCTCGATTTGCGCCGGTCGGGTTCGGCGGCGCTCGATTTGTGCTATGTCGCTTGCGGTCGGGCCGAGCTGATGTATGAGGAACGGCTGTGGCCGTGGGACCATGCCGCGGCCGCGCTGATCGTGCGCGAAGCGGGCGGCAAAACCAGTGAGTTGTCCGGCGAGCCGTTGCCGTTTGACCGCAGCAGCTCGATCGTAGCCGGTGCACCCAAGGCGTATGACGACTTCTTTGCAAAGGGGCTGAACCGGCTGTGACCGTCCGCAAGATCTTTCTGCCCGCCTTACTGTGTACAGCACTTTGGGGCAGCGCGATTCCGGCGGTCAAAAGCGGCTATGCCTTGTTTTCCATTGCCGATGGCGATGTAGCGGCCAAACTGTTTTTTGCGGGATGCCGGTTTACCATCGCCGGGCTGCTGGTGCTGGCCCTGTGCGTAGGCAGACGTACGGTGCAGCTGGTGCCCAAGCGGGATGCCTGGCCGGGCATTTTGCTGCTCTCGGCCGCCCAAACGGTGATGCAGTACATCTTTTATTACTTAGGGCTGGGCAATACCACCGGGGTGCATGGGTCGGTCTTGAGCGCGACCTCGACCTTTTTTGCCGTCGTGGTGGCGCATTTCGCCTTTGCCGACGACCGGCTGACCGTCCGCAAAAGCATGGGCTGTATCGTGGGCTTTGCCGGGGTGGTCGTTATCTTAGCGGGTGCCGGGCTGGGTGGCCAGGGTGTGACGC
>JAUMSA010000228.1 GCA_031293105.1 Butyricicoccus sp.
GGTTATTACCTATATTATTGACTACTTGGGCCGCAAACTGGGGCTGACCTATCCCGAGATCGCCAACGTCATCGCCGCGCCCTTCTGGTCGACTATTGAAGGCAAGGAACCGGCCGAGCGCGAGCGTCTGACCTACCTGCGCAACGCTTTTGCTTCCCTGCTCATCACCGGCCCGTTCTCCATCCTGGTGGGCTTTGACGGCGGCCTGATGGCACTCAACGACCGTTTGAAGCTGCGCTCGATGGTGGTCGGCGAAAAGGACGAAACGGTTTATATCGCGTCCGAAGAATGCGCCATCCGCGTAGTGGAACCCGAGCTGGACCGCATCTGGGCGCCGCGCGGCGGCGAGGCGGTCATCGTCCATTTAAATGATAGGGGGCAGCAGTAATGGCTATTGATTTTCTGTATCCGCAATATGAAGTGGTCCGCAACATGGACCGCTGCATCACCTGCCGCGCCTGCGAACGCCAGTGCGCAAACGAAGTACATAAATACGATGTCGATTTTGGCTACATGACCTCGGACGAGAGCAAGTGCGTCAACTGCCACCGCTGTGTATCGCTCTGCCCGACCCGTGCGCTCAAGATCGTCAAGACCGACCATACCTTTAAAGAGAACGCCAACTGGACGGGCAAGGCCATTTCCGAGGTCTACCGCCAGGCGGGTTCGGGCGGCGTGCTGCTCAGCTCCATGGGCAACCCGGAACCCTACCCGATCTATTGGGATAAAATCCTCATCAACGCATCCCAGGTTACCAACCCGTCCATCGACCCGCTGCGCGAGCCGATGGAAACCCGCACCTTCCTCGGCAAAAAGCCGGGCAAGATCGAGCGCGACGCCAATGGCAACCTGATTCCCAACATGGCGCCCCAGCTCAAGCTCGACGTGCCGATCATGTTCTCGGCGATGAGCTATGGCTCGATTTCCTACAATGCGCACGCATCGCTTGCCCGTGCAGCTGTGGAACTGGGCACCTACTACAACACCGGTGAGGGCGGTCTGCACGAAGACTTCTACCAGTACGGCCCGCACACCATCGTCCAGGTTGCATCCGGCCGTTTCGGTGTCCATAAGGATTACCTGGAAGCCGGCGCCGCCATTGAAATCAAGATGGGCCAGGGCGCAAAGCCCGGTATCGGCGGCCATCTGCCTGGCCTGAAGGTTGGTCCGGACATCTCCAAGACCCGTATGATTCCCCGTGGCACGGACGCCATTTCCCCGGCGCCCCACCACGATATTTACTCGATTGAAGACCTGCGGCAGCTCGTCTTCTCGCTGAAGGAAGCGACCGAATACAAGAAGCCGGTCATGGTCAAGATCGCGGCTGTGCACAATGTAGCCGCTATCGCATCCGGCGTGGCTCGTTCGGGTGCGGACGTCATCTGCATTGACGGTTACCGCGGCGGCACGGGCGCAGCGCCCACCCGCATCCGTGACAGCGTCGGCATCCCGATTGAGCTGGCGCTCGCGGCCGTTGACCAGCGACTACGCGACGAGGGCATCCGCGACCAGGTATCCATCGTCGTGGGCGGCTCCATCCGCAACTCGGGCGACCTTCTCAAGGCGATTGCCCTGGGCGCAGACGCCTGCTACATCGCAACCTCCGCCCTGCTGGCACTCGGCTGCCACCTGTGCCGCACCTGCCAGACCGGCAAGTGCAACTGGGGCATTGCCACCCAGCGCCCCGATCTGGTCAAGCGCTTAAATCCCGACATCGGCTCCAAGCGTCTGGTCAACCTGGTCACCGCCTGGGACCACGAGCTCAAGGAAATGATGGGCGGTATGGGCATCAACTCCATCGAAGCGCTACGCGGCAACCGCCTGATGCTGCGCGGTCTGGGGCTGAACCAGAAGGAACTGGACATTTTGGGTATCAAGCACGCGGGCGAATAAGGAGGCAACATGAAACGGGTATATGTAAACGAAAAATGGTGCCTTGGCTGCCATTTATGCGAATATTACTGCGCTTTTGCCAACTCGGGCAAGTCCTCGATGGTCAAGGCGCTCAAAGACCACAAGATCGCGCCCCGCATCAAGATCGAGGAGCGCAACAACATTTCCTTTGCGGTATCCTGCCGCCACTGTGACGACCCGCTGTGCGTCAAGGGCTGCATCTCGGGTGCACTGACCATCGAAAACGGGGCCGTGCACATCGATTCAGACAAATGCGTCGGCTGCTGCACGTGCATCCTGTCCTGCCCCTACGGCGCGCTCAGCCATTCCGAGCAGGGTGCCATCCAGAAATGTGAACTGTGTCAGAAAAACGAGTTTGGCCAGCCCATGTGTGTGCAGGGCTGCCCGAACAAAGCCATTGTCTACGAGGAGAGGTGAACGGTATGCAGTATGTCATCATCGGCGGCGGCACCGCCGCGGTAGGGGTCATTGAAGGCATCCGCGCGGTTGACCGCACAGGCCCGATTACCCTGATTTCCTCGGAACCGTATCCGGTTTACGGCCGTCCGCTCATCTCCTACCTGCTGCAAGGCAAAACGACCGAAGAAAAGATGTTCGGATACCGTCCGGCGGACTTTTATGAGAAAAACG
>JAUMSA010000233.1 GCA_031293105.1 Butyricicoccus sp.
GAAATTTATCAAAAAGGTCTGAAGAAACAATGTCCGCCGGTTTCACATGATCGACGACTTTGAAAAGCCGGAGTCTTTTCCCAGCAGGCTGCGGCTGATGGAGAAAAAGCGTCCACAGAATTTCTCCCGGCCTTTTACCGGGTATTGGAGGGACAGAAAACATGACGGAAATGAAAGATGGCAGCATTCTGATTCAGCATGTAGAAACCAAAAATATTATGACAAAATCTACCCTGCCGGTGGGCGGCTATTCCGTCAATCCTTATGTGGGCTGTACCCACGGCTGCAAATACTGCTATGCCTCGTTTATGAAGCGCTTCACCGGGCATACCGAACCATGGGGTACATTTCTGGATGTGAAACACTGGCCAGCAATCAAAAACCCGCAAAAGTATAAAGGGCAGCGCGTAGTCATCGGTTCTGTGACAGATGGCTATTTGCCTCAGGAGGAGCAGTTCTGCAACACCCGGCGACTGTTGGAACAGTTAAAAGGCAGCGGCGCGGAACTGTTGATCTGCACAAAATCTGATTTAGTTCTGCGTGACATGGACTTGCTGAAGGAATTAGGAAAGGTCACGGTTTCCTGGTCGATCAATACATTGGACGAGGACTTCAAAAACGATATGGACCATGCCGTCAGCATCCAGCGGCGCCTGGATGCTATGAAGCAGATTTATGACGCAGGTATTCGCACGGTCTGCTTTATTGCCCCTGTCTTTCCTGGTATCACGGATTTTGAGGCGATCTTCCATCGGGTCAGACATCAATGCGACCTGGTATGGTTGGAAAATCTCAATTTGCGAGGCGGATTCAAAAAAGACATCCTGGACTATATTCGTAAAAACTATCACCACTTGGTCGCGCTGTATGACGCTATCTACAACAGGGGAGACAGAAGCTACTTCCGTGGTTTGGAGGAACAAGCGGGGCAGCTAGCGAAAGAATACAACTGTCCCTTCGTGGACAATGAGCTGCCCTACGGACGAGCAGAGCCTGGGCATCCCGTAATCGTGGATTACTTTTACCATGAAGAAGTACGTGGTACGGAGAACACCGGTCTCAGGAACCGGTGAACCCCCTTGACGCAAAATGAACCCCCTCACACAAAAGGGGGTTCATTTGTATCACCATTAGGGTCATTTTCCAAAGCAAAAACCTGTGTGTAACGATTGTTATACGCAGGTTTTGTTTTTCTATTGCCAATCCCGTTAGCTTTCGTATTTACTCCAATGATGTTGTCAGTGGCAAATATCATTCTGCAGTCGAGGATGACACCTGTTTGCAAAATACCCCAAAAGGCACGGGCAGAACAATATTTTGGAGCATCCATATTGGAACATACATTGGTGCCGCCCTGCATAAGCGTCAAACAACTAAGTCGCCATCTCGGCGCAGATGCGCTGAAACGGCGACCTAGTATGCTATGTGGATCCTGCTTTTTTATAAAAATATAGAGAAGAGGGAGGAGTTCACCAGGGCAGAAAATATCTGTTCCGGTGTATATGCAGGATCCAGGAGAGCTGCTGCGGTATTTGTATGGAGGAAATACGCAGACAACTCGGTATGAGCTTATGGTTCTTTGGTTTCAGCCGAGCTTTCGCCCATCTTCTTTTCATGCTGGCATCCGATGAGTCCGAAAATCATGAAAAATGCCATAACCGCCATAAGGATGAGTTCCAAAATTACTTCATTCATTTCGATTCTCCTTTCGCCATTCTGGATACCAGGGATGCAATACAGACGACAACCGCAGCATAAACCAGTTGCACGCCAACGGATTTTAATACGATATCGACAAACATACGGTTCTACATCCTTTCTCTATTACGCATTGCCTTTTGCCTTTTCATCCAGGTAGATTCGATAGGCTTGGGATTGCCGCCATTCCTCGGATCGGAAATATCCGGGTTTTCCCTTGGATATCAGATTGCCGACGACCAAGATGACCATGGAGACGGCGATGATAACATAAGAGATATGTACATTGCCCATGTGCAGTGCTTGCGGCACACTCGGGAAGAAGGTCCAGATATTCGCAACGATCCAGCTGGCAACAAAGGCCAGAATGCCGACCTTCTTGTTTCTCTTCCACCACAGCCCGAAGACGAACAGGAAAAACACAGGGATCATAAAGGAATAAATCCAGGTGAACATATTGACAATGGTCGGCAGCGTCTGTGCCATCAAGCAAGTGATAACCGCGCCCACACCGATAAAGATACGGATCAGTTTGGCTTCCTGTTTCTCGGACATGTCCTTTTTATAGAATTCCTTGATGAAGTCCACAGTAATCACGGTTGCCGGGCCAATCAGGAATCCACCGTACGAAGAAAGCAGCGCGGCCACAAAGGCTGCAAACAGAATCGCAATAAACCAGTCGGGCAGCATGGTGATCAGCATTTGTGTGGTGACCAGTTTGTTGTCATACTGGGCGAATTCCGGCATGGTTCTTGCGGTCATCGCAATACAAATCGAAATAGCACCGATAATGACGTTCATCGGACCGACAAACCACACAATGCGCTTGAGTGCCTTTTCGCTTTTGGCAGAAGCCGCGGTTTGGATGGTCTGTTGCCCGCAGCAGTGGGCAAAGAACGGGGCAACCAGAATCGGAATACCGACCTGCAGGAAGTGTTCGGCACCGCCCGTGAATTTCAGGAAGTTCGGATAGGCATCCGGATTGGACGCATAATACGAAGCGACCGAGTCGAAATTGAAACCGGGCAGCATTTTCAAGACAAAGAATAGTGCGCCAAACATACCGACATAAAGGATAATAATATTAATCTGGTTGAGCATGGCGGCCTGCTTGGTGCCGCCGAAAATAATATAGCAAAGACCGATGACACTGCTGAGCAGAACCATCAGGTTGAGCGGCAGCCCGGTCATGGAGCTGATAATGATACCCAAAGCCTGGGTTTCAAAGGAGGTAACGGCCCAGCCGACCGCAATGTTTACCGCCGCGATCAGGATGGACAACTCTTTGCCGTATAGTTTGGTAGCAATCTCACCGGTCGTCGTGATGCGCATGCGGCGTGCCCAACAATAGATGGTCACGGCGCCCAGCGCCATAGCGAAGCCGTTTGCCATAACGTGCCAGATCTGTGTAGTGCCCAGGGACAGGCAGCCTTCCCAAGTACCGGTCAGGTGGCCTGACCCCAGCAGGGTCAGACACATGGTGGTACCGATTGCCCAGGTGCCCAAGCTTCGGCCGCCCAGTGCAAAGCCGCCTTGCTCGTTGCCCTTGCTGTGTTTCCGAATCAGATAGCTTACTACACCAATCGATAGAATTTCATATAAAACAACAACTAAAATTACACTTAATTTCATATCATTCCCTCATTCTCATCCCGTCAGTCATCCTGTTAGATGCTGGATCTTCCATGTCGGTACATGGCCGCTTTCTTTTCCTCCTGTCCATCCATAGAATCCAGGAATTTCCGCATATATGCGAGAATTTCCTGCTTGTTTGGCTGAAAATCGACAAAAAAAGAGAAGGGGGTCGTATTGGGCGCGGCAAAAATTGCAATTTCGTTTTTCATGTGCTCCAGCAATGAAATGAATTCCCTGACAAGTTCCCCTTCTTCAGCCGCCTGAAAACGGCCGTGTTTCCAATCGTCATACAACTTGGTTCCGGGCAGGATGGACACCGAGTTCAAGTACAACAGATATGGGTGCAGCTGATTGAGCAGCGCCGCCGTCTTTTGCGCGGATGCTTCGCACTTGCCCTTGCCGGCCAAGCCACCCAAAAAGATCATGCGGTAATCGACGCCCGCCTGCTCCAGTTTTTTGCATCCGTCTAAGACGTCTGCGGCGGTATATCCCTTGTTGGTATCCCGTAGAACCGTATCATCCCCGGACTCAAAGCCAACGACTAAATCTTCAAACCCCAGCTCTTTGAGAAGCCGCATTTCGTCCACACTTTTCCTGGTCAGGTCATCTACCCGCGCATAGGTAGAGATCCGGCTGTGTGGAAAATACGTTTTCATCAGCTTGGCCACAGCGGCCAGCCGTTCGGTGGAAAGGGCATAGGGGTTGCCGCCGTTGGCCCAGATTTTCTTCACCCGGTGATATCTGCGGCGCGCCTCTTTCAGATCTTCCTCAATCTGTTCCAAAGGGGCGACAGAAAAGGGATATTCGTGATAAAAATTACAAAAGCTGCATTTGTTGTGCGTACACCCTACGGTAACTTCAATAAACAGGCTGTCCGCATCGGTCTGCGGCCGTACAATTGGTCCATTATAGTGCATAGGTCTCCTTTACCGGCAGGATGGCTTTCCTCATCGGTCGGCAGGCGGAGCGGTAGACGCGCGGATGACAAGCTGCGGTGCAATTGTATATTCATCCAAGTGGACATCCTTTGGATGGCGTATCAGCGCCACCAGTGCCTGGGCCGCCTTTTTGCCGTACTCGGTTTTGGGATGGACCACCGTTGTAATCGGAAGATCCAGAACCGAATAGGCACTATCGTCGTATCCGGTGACCGAAATATCCTCCGGCACGCGGATGCCCTTGCTCTCCAAGTAGCGAATCAGACGATAGGCCGAGCGGTCGTCGTGACAGATTACAGCCGTCACTTGACGCAGCATGGCATCGAGCTGGAGCGAGCCAGCCGCCTGAAAGATATCCTCTTTCTTGCTGTGTTCTATCCAAACAGAGCAACGGGGTTCGTGTTCGATCCCGTGTTCCCGCAAGGAATCCAAAAAGCCACGGAAGCGGTTTTGCCCGGTCATCTCATCAAACGAGAATAGGGTGCCGATCTTCCGGTGCCCCAGGGAGAGCAAGTAGTCGGTCATCTGCTTCATGCCCTCCCGGTCCCGCAGCGGAAGCACCGGGAACCGCTGCTCGCCGTCGGTATGCAGCAGCAGGCACGGAATGCGGGTCGCAATCTTCTCGATAATCGGGGCGTTGATGGAAAGCAGCCCCGAGCAGACTGGCTCAAAGATCAAACCAGCCGGCAGATTTCGCCAGAGCCGCTCGAGCGCCAGACGCTCTTTTTCGTAGTCCCCGTCGGTGACGATCGAATTGAGCATATACTTTTCCCCTAAAAGATAATCGGAAGCGCCTCGCATGATGTCCAGAAAGATATAATCGCTGTTCATCATCACCAGCGCAATCGAGCCCGGATTTTGTACCGTCGGCATAGCCGGCTGAGCCACCGAATCCCGCTCACAAACATAGGTTCCGCTTCCCTGCACTTTTTTCAGATATCCGGATTCCTCCAGCAGCGCAACGGCCTTTCGCACCGTCTGCCGTCCCACTTGAAATTGTTCAGAAAGTTCATCCTCCGTGGGGATTTTTTCCCCAACTGCATAGGTATGATTTAAAATCATCTCGGTTAACGTATCCGCTACCTGTTCATATTTAAAATATGCCATTGTATCCTAGTAGTCCTTTGCATGTTTTTACAGCAGCGCCCGAACGATGGACGCAACCGCTACTTTTACAATATAAAACCAATATACAAAAAGTCAAGGGGAATCTCCTGCTATTGATCTTATGCTGTATTTGCAGACGGATACACCGGATAAACGGAACGAAACCGAGTGACTTACTTGTAAAAGTCGGGCCGCGGCGGAAGGTTGATCTCTTTGGCCGTTCCGCCTTCTTCGCGGCATTGTCCCAATACATGGGCGGTCAGGCACGCGGCATAACCGTCCCATGCGGAAGCACCGCCGGGTTCTTGCCCCTTGCGCATGCGGTCGACCCAGTCCTGCAGCTCGATCTGGTAGGCTTCCACAAACCGGTTCTGCCAATCGGGCATAATCGCTGTTGTGCGGGCGCAATTGGTTTTGGTGATGACCGACGGCGGATCGGGCAGACGTGCCGTGCCCAAATCGCCGACCACTTCGCACTGGATATCGTATCCATACCCCGAACTCTGGCTGATTTCCACATCAATGCAGATGCCTTCTTTGGTTCGCAGCATCATAATCTGCGGGTCTTGCAGGCCTTCTTCAGCAGAAATCCGGCTCTGCCGGGGGAGTACCACTTGGCCGGAGACATATTCGTCCTCCAGCAGCCAGCGCAGGACATCGATCTCGTGCACCCCGGAATTCTTGATGGACATTTCGGATGTCATCGTGGCCGCATGACTCATATTGCGGTGGCAGGCATGCACCATCATCGGCTGGCCGATCTTGCCTTCCTGAATGGCCTTTTTCAGTTCCACGTATCCCGGGTCGTACCGCCGCATAAAACCGACCTGTACAACACGGCGGCCAAGGGCCTGTTCGGCGCGGAGGATCTCCTCACACGCTTCCACTTCGGTGGCCAGCGGTTTTTCACAGAAAACCGGTTTGCCTGCACGGATGCTTGCCATAACATACTGCGCGTGTGCCGGGTCCCAGGTGGTCACCATGACCGCCTGGACCTCGGGGCTGCGAATCAGTTCTTCCCCGTCGGCATAAAAGCGTGCGTCGTATTGCTGCGCGATTTTGCGGCCGACCTCTTCGTTGACCTCGGAAACCGCTACGACTTTGCAGCCCGCAATCTGCTCGCTCAAGCGCTGTACATGTTCCCGGCCGATGGCACCGAGTCCGACCACGCCAATCTGTAAATCCATTTTATCCCTCCTTATAGAATATGACCGGTTGGGATCGGATCAGTCGACCTCGCCCCACGGATAGAGCACAACTTCGAGCGCTTGGCTTGTGCGCATGGCCTCCAGGCCAATCGCAAAGTCCTTGAGCGGCAAACGATGGGTGATGAGGTAGGAGAAGTCGAGCTGACCGCTGTTCAGGCCATTGGCCACGGTCTGCATGGTGTTGACTCCAATGAAGGTGCCGATGACATCGATGCCCCAGCGGGCGATCTTGTGCTGGCTGATCTCCTGGATCGCCAGTTCATTGAGCCCCACCACCAATACCTTACCGCCCGGGCGAACAGCATCGATGCAGTCGCCGATCGTAGTGCCCACGCACTCAATGGCCAGATCGGCGCCGAGCGGCATTTCTTCGCGGATGACCGCCTGCAAATCCTCTTTGTTGGTATTGACAATACGGTCCGCGCCGCTTTGGAGGATATACGGCCTGCGGAATTCGCTGCGGCCGGTGATAATCACCTTGCCGGCCCCCATATCCTTACACAGTTTGCAGAAATACATGCCGATCGGGCCACCGCCGACAATCACGACATTGTCGCCCGGCATGATCTTGACTTTTTTCAGGCCGCCCATCGCGACATTCAGCGGCTCTGCAAAAATTGCGCGGTCAACTGGAACATCTCGGTTGATCTTAATGAGGTTGCTGTCCGGGCAGACCAGATACTGTGCAAATGCGCCATCATACTCCATGCCGATGGATTTCATATGCGGGCAGACGTTATAGTCGCCCTTCCGGCAGACTTCGCAGGTTCCGCAGGCGATGTTATTGTCCATAATCAGCCGGTCGCCTTTGCTCAGGCCCTGTACGGCTTCGCCGCATTCGACCACTTCGCCCACAATCTCATGCCCGATGATGGTGCCGGGAATCGCCGGATATACCGGCGGGTCGGCCAGAATATGTACATCGGTGCCGCAGATGCTGCACGCGAGTACCTTGACGAGTACATCGTTCGGCTTCTGAATCCGGGGGATGGGTTTTTGCGTAATTTCATATTTGCCGACTTCGGTGAAAACAACACAATCCATCATGCCATTGCTCATGGTCGCCCCTCCTTTACGATTCCGACTGGGGCAGACCGTTCGGATAGACGATCACACGGCATGCCTTTTTATTGCGCATGGCCTCAATGCCCTGGTGAATCTCATCCAAGGTGACCCGATGGGTGATGAAGCGATCCAGTCCCAGATCTTTGTTTTTCAGCAGTTCAATGGCTCCGGGGAAATCCTTGCCCAAGGCACCCACCATCGAGATTTCATTGAGGACAAAGGGACCGGGGGCGATTTCCGAGCGCGCATTGTTATCCAGGCCGAACAGCAGGATTCTGCCCTGTGGATTGATTAACCCTTGGGCCTCGGGCAGAATATTCCCGCGGCCGACGGCATCGATGATGAGATCGGCCTTGAACGGCCAGTTCTGCTTCACAACGTCTGCGATATTTTCCTTCTGGATATCGACCACCAGATCCGCGCCGCAGCTTTTCGCCTCTTTGACACGGTCCTCGCCCTTGGCGGTGACAATCAGGTTCTTCACCCCGAATACCTTCAGCACACGGATGAAGGTGAGGCCGATCGGACCTGCGCCATACAGAATCACATAATCCATCGGGGTGGGGGTTACCTTGCCCAACGCACTGACAACACAGGCAAGCGGTTCGGTCTGCGCCACGATATCCGGGCTGAGCGCCTTGTCTACATGGTATAGCTGTCCGGCGGATACCAACGCATATTCGGCAAAGCCGCCGTCGGCCAACTGGCCATAATGGTCGGAATTGGAGCAAAGATCGCCCCGGTTGTGGGTGCATTCATAGCATTTGCCGCAGCGTACACGGGGATTGACCGCAACCCGCTCGCCGATGGCAAACCCATCGGCCTCTTCGCCCTTTTCCACGATGGTACCGCAGAACTCATGGCCATAAATGATGCCCGGTTTCATGTATTGTCCCGGAGGAACCGCCAAGCCGTGAATGTCGCTGCCGCAGATGCTGGCCGCCTCCACCCGGATGATGACATCATCCGGGCGCCGGATTTCCGGCTTGGGTACTTCTTTAACGGTTAAAACGCCTTCGCCTTCAAAAATTGCTGCTTTCATGAAATGTATTCCTCCTTAATAACCAAAGATCTCCTGCAACTGGTCGACGTAGTGGATGTCTTCCTCATCACCGCCGCGGATGCCAGTCACATCAATGAATTCAAAGTCGGCGCCGATCTCGCCGCCCATCGTGCGGGTAATCAGGCCGGTGTCGCCCATCGCGCAGATGATGCACGGCACATCCAGGAAGGTCTCACGCATCTGCTTGGACACTTCGGAAGTTCTGACCGCGTCCTCATAATTGGTAGCTGTCAGATAGAACTTGGGCAGGTCAGCGCCCTTGTCCAGGCACTCCTTAAAGGTATCGATGATCTCCTGATTGGCCGGTGTTTCGGTCCATTTGTGCTGAGAGATGACCAGTTTGGTGCCATTTGCCCGGCAAACATCCTGCATTTCCTTGATGTATTCGGGCGAATTGTCGATTTCACAGTCAGCATAGGCAATCAGGCCGGTGTTGATGAGCGCCTTGGTTAGCTGCAAACGGATCTTGTCCGGATACCACTTGCAGCCGCCTTCCTTCTTGACGCGGAACGTCAGCAGAATCGGTACGCCCGGAAGAATTTCCTTGATCTCCTTGAGCGTTTCAATCCAGTAGTTCTCAATAAACTTCCCGGTGCCCATCGGAATGCAGTAATCAATGCGCCACTCGACCATTTCGGGGTCATAGCGGGCAACATCGCAGGCTGCTTCCAGGATATCATCCTTGGTACGCTGCTTAATCATCATGCAGCGGATGAAGCGTTCGCCGCCCATCACGTGACCGTCGATGTTGTACTGCACCTTGCTTTGCAGCTTGGTGTACGAATTGTAGATGTCAAATAGACGCTTATGCTGATTATAACTTTCAAACATGCCGCCTTCCGGCTCCACCAGCTTGTAAAAACCGAAGCTGTTGCCGCAATGGCCGGACAATACACGGGTAATCAGGCCAACTTCGCCCAGGGGATAGACACAGAACGGAATGCTGACCAGATCGCCTTGCTGCATTTCCTTGGCGGCGTAACCCAGAACGATGACATCCGGGTCATCCTTCACGCTGTATGCCAAATAAACCAGATCGGCACCCTTGTTTTCAGCCGCCTTAGCTGCCGAAATGATTTCCTCCTTGCTCTTGGTGCCATCCAGGCAAACACAGGACAGGAGCAGCTTTTTGCCCGTGCGGGCTGCAACTTCCTTCAGGGCGTCCAGAAATGCGTTTTCCGCAAATTCATCGGCGCCGATGATATCGACATACGGCGCACAATCCTCCGCTGCTTTCAGCTTGTCGGCCGCAGACGCCTCGGAATCATATCCATAGGTATTCAGGTTGAGCAGCACCACTTTTTTGTCAAGCTGCTCCTTACATGCTGCCAGAACCGGTGCAATGTCGTGAATCGAATCCATGCTCCCGGCGCAGATTTCCACACCCGATTCTGCAATCGCGCAAGCCTCCTGAAGCTGCGCTTTCAGTTCCTCGGCCTGCGTCGCGTCAACCGAGACGAATTTCTGATAGTCTTCACCACCGATCACAATTCCCTTGATCTGCACGGTCTTTTTA
>JAUMSA010000249.1 GCA_031293105.1 Butyricicoccus sp.
AAATTGTCCGCTGGATAGATGGCCCAGGCCGGAAACTGAAAGAGGAAAAACGTCAGCAGGCAGACCCCCAAACACAGAAATGCCGGTGTGAACTTTCGCAGGCATTTTGGCAAAATCATCGCAATCTCCTCCCTATTCCAATGGTCTTTCTGTTTCTATCGGAAAAATGCGCGCAAAGTTTATGGAACAGAGCGCCCAAGAGGTCAAACCAGTTCTTCGAGCGCTGCGCGGTCGGCCAGGCGGATGCTCGACCGAGTGCATTCAATCAGGCCGTCGCGCTGCATGTGGGACAGTTCGCGCGATACCGACGGCCGCGCCGCGCCCAGAAAATCGGCCAATTCCTCGCGGTTCATACCCAACATGGCCCGGTCGTCCGGCCCGGCGCTGCGCAGCAGCAAACGGGCCAATTTCTGCCGCAGGGTGGCACACGATAACACCTGTACCCGCTGGTTGAGGAAATAGGCCTTTTGGGCGAAAATGGCCAGCACATTGGCCACCAGCCGGGCGTGATAGCCCTGCCCATCGGTCCGCAGGATGAAATCCCGCGGCAGGCCGAGCACCCGGGCGGGTGAAACCGCCTCGGCAAAGTGCTCATAGGGCGTGCCGGGCAGGAACAGGAACACCTCGCCAAACAGCTCCCCTGCCCGGTCAAAGGAGGCGATGACCCGCCGTTCCCCGCTGGGGGCATAGCCACACACCCGCACGCCCCCTTCGAGCAGGATGAGCAGGCGGTCGGGGGTGTCGCCCGGCCGGAAAATGACCTGTTCCCGATGGTAAGGGGTGGTGACCGCCTGGCAGCGGGTCAGGCAGTCGGCGATTTCGTCGGCCGACAGGCCGGCGAAAAGCGGGCAATGCAGCAGTTGCTGCTCCATAGGCAGGACCTCCTTTCTGTCCTTTCAGTATACCACAAAAAAGCCGGGCAGACGCCCGGCTTTTGGTTTTTTTATTGGAGGAAAGGGCATCCATCCCCCGGTCCGGGAGACGAATTTTCCCTTTTTAGGCCTCCGCCGCGGGACGCACATGGTATACCAGTATCTCATCATCCAAAGCGAACGTGACCTGAAGGGGCGCGTCCACCTGATCGCGTACCTCAAGGGGCACAAAGAACGAATACACACAGTCAAAGGCCGGAGTCAGCGGATCGATCTGGCCGCCGTTGAGCCAAGCATTCAATCCATGATCGTAATACCACTGGTTTTCGGGCGAGAAGGTGTAGCCATCGTTATAGTTGACCACGGCTCCGACATAAGGCGCCGAAATCGCGGTTTTTCCGTTGTATTTGGTATTAAAATAGACATTGGCACTGACATAGCCGTTTTTGGGGACCAAGTCGCTGCCGTTCTCATCCGGGCTGAGCGCCTTGTCGGTGAAGTCGAAGCCGGTGACCGTCATTTCAAAATCCCCGACCGTGACGGTCTGGTTGAGTTCGAGCACGGTTTCCTCGGGTGCTTCCGGCTCTTCACCCGAGGAGGAAGAACTTACCGAAGAGAAAGCGCCCGCAGACGAGGCATCGTCCCTTTCGCTGTTTGGCGCGTCACCCGAACCGCAGGCGGCAAGTGCCAGCAAGAGGGATAGGGCAGCGAGCAAACGGAACTGTTTTTTCATAGATGTCATCCCTTTCCATAGAAATAGGCCTTGCTGCTTCCAGTATACGGGAAGCGGCAAGGCCTGTCAATGCGGAACCCAAAAACCGTTTACTTTAAGAACGGAGCGCAGCATTCAGCGCCCATTTTGATGACCTCTTCGGCATCCATATCCCAGTATTCGGGGCGGAACAGCTCGAGGCAGGCCGGGCCGTCATAGCCCGCGTCCATGACCGCTTTGCTGATGTCCGCGACCGGGATGCAGCCCTTGCCGGGCATGATGCGGTGGCAGTGGTCCAGGACGCCGAGCGGCAGGTCTTCGCAGTCGTTGATGTGATAGACGAACAGCTTTTCCTTGGGGATTTTGCGGATAAAGTCCAAATCTGCGCACTTGTCGTGCATGTAGAAGTTGATGCAGTCAACCGTCAGGCCCACGCTATCGCGGTTCACCGCCTGCACGATCTCGAGCGCCTGCCGCAGCGAGTTGCAGCACCAGCGGCGGTCGCCGATGGGCTCAAACGAGCAGGACACACCATAGGGCTCGGCGATATCGGCCAGCTTGTTTAAAACCTCGACCGAATCGTCAAAGACTTCCTTTTCGTTCTTGGTGTTGTATTCGCTGGTCATGGTCGGCACGACGATCATGTACTTGTTGCCGATGGCCTGCGCGATTTCGCAGCCAAAGGTAAACAGCTCGACCAGCTTTTCCCACTGTTCCGGGGTGCGGAAGTTGATATCCTCAATCGAGTTAAACGCAAAGGGCTTTAGGTGGCTCTTTGCAAAAAACGCTTTGAGGTCGTCCACCGTGTGGGTTTTGAGGTACTCTTTGAGCATGTCAAGCCGTAGCTCGATGTAGTCATAGCCGTACTTTTCGCAAAATTCCAAATCCTTTTCGACCGAGGAATTTTCCTTGCAAGTGGCTTCGTTGAATCCGAGTTTTAACATCTGAGATCCTCCTTTGTTTCTCTTCCGGACCGGCCTGGTGCGCGGCCCATTCTCTTGCCCTTATTGTAGCACAAGCGCCGCCGGATGGACAGGCTGCACGGCCAAAACCGCAAGGATTTGAAAGTTTCGGGGCACAAAAAAGCCAGCGCCCGCAAGTCGGGCGCTGGCCAATCGATTTTATCGCAGCATTTCGCTGTGGTTGACCACCTGTTCGTTGTAAAGGAACAAAACGTCCTTGCCGGTGAAGTCCACATACTGCGGCAGCAGCGAGCTTGCCATGTAGCGGATATCCACCAGGGTGATGGTCTGATACTGCTCAATGAGCAGGGGCGCCAGGCTGCATGCGAATGAATCGCGGAAGATGACCAGATTCTTGCCGCTGGTCGCCGCCGGGTTGGTGATGGTCAGCAGCGGGGTCGGGCCGGACAGGAACAGGTCATACGGCGAGTCGGACGAGAGCGCCGCGGTGTCATAGACCTTAGTGAAGTCCGGCTTCTGGTAGTTGTTCACGGTCGCGCCGTCGATGACATCGCTGGTCAGGTAGGTCAGGGTTTCGGACGGGAAGCCTTCCTTGTTGTAGCCGTGCTGGCCGGTGAAGTTTTCCACCGTGTTGGCGGTCATCTGGGACAGGTCAATCGAAAAGCCCATCGCGTCGCCCAGACGGTCGACCACGCCCTGCAGCTTATCCTGCTTCCAGTGCGGGTCGGTCACGCAGTAGTCGGTCAGCTCGAGCGCGCCGGTCAGGTCAATCTTTTGCGCGCTGTGGATGCCTTCGTCCAGCATCTTGGTCATGGTGTCGTAGTCAAACGGCGTTTCCAGCCGGTCGTTGACAAAATACGCCTTGCTCGGCACGATGGCATAATAGATATTATCCGCGTTTTGCAGATAATCGGCGGTCAGGCTCTCGACCTTGTTGGCAAAGCGGGTGATGGAATCCGGGCGCAGCTCGCCGATGGAGTCCATGTAATAGCCGTCCGCCTGAATCAGTCCGTTTGCATCCGGCTTGAGCTTATCTTCCTCGGGCGTTTCCGGGGTCTCTTCCGACAGGTCGAGCGCGAGGAAGCTGTCCGCAAGGGCCTGCGAGTATTCCGGGTCCATGGCCAGCAGGATGAGATTGCCCTGGTTGACCACAACGACATCCTCCGGGTCTACACCAACGCAAATCCACTTCTGCGGGTTGACCGACGTGCGGATGGTTTCCTTAAGCTTTTCCACGTCCACGCCGTCCTTGGCGCGCACCAGGCAGACCGAATGTGCCACCGAGCTCATCATGGCTTCGGAAGCCAGCGCTTCCTGCACGTCGTCCAGGTTTTTCAGTCCCAGGTAATATTCCGCCGTGTCCGCGGTGATGCGGGTATTGGATACCATCGGCATTTCGGCGTCAACGCCTGCATAGACGCGGGCCATGATGTCCTCGAGCGAACCCTTTTCCTGGACAACGCCCAGGCCGTCGAGCATCTGCACGCATTCGGCGCGGGTAATCTGCGCCAGCGGGCGCAGGGTGCCGTCCGGATAGCCATTGGTATAGCCCTGCTCGACAAAGCCGGAAACCGCGGTCAGCGCATAATCGGACACCTGCGCCGCATCGGTAAATTTGGCTACGCCGTCGGCGCCCGAACCGGACACCAGGAACGCACGGCCGGCCATGGTCATCACATCCTGGCGGGTGATGAACGCATCCGGGTTAAAGGTGGTATCCTTGGCCACAATACCCAGGGCGACCAGCTTCATGACCGGCTGATAGAACCACTGGCCCTCGGTCACGTCGGTAAAGACCGGGTCGCCGATGGCAGCATCCTTGGGCACCACATTGGCCAGCAGGGTGGCAAATTCGGCGCGGGTCATGGCGCGGTCGGGCTGGAAGGAACCGTCCTCATAACCGCTGATCGTGCCCGCGTCCAGCCATTTATTGATGGTGGACTCAGCCCAGTGGCCGCCGATATCGGTTGCCGCATAGGCCGGCATCGTGCCCAGCAGCGCCAGCGACAGGGCGAGCGCCGCCGGTGCAGTAAAACGTCTTTTTTTGTGCATGGTTATGTTCTCCTTTTTTCCTTTTTTTCAGGACTCTTGCTTATATAGACGGAGGAGCCGAAAGAAAGTTCCCCTCTGTTTGTCTTTTTTACAAAAAGGAGGTATGAAGACCGACAACACTGTGATACAATAAAAGAAAAAAATTTGGTAGGGGGCAAAAGAATTTTGGGTTCTTTGAAAGAATATTTCACGTTATTCAGCACATTTGCCCGCATTGGCGGACTAACCTTCGGCGGCGGCTATGCTATGCTGCCCATGCTGCAACGCGAAATCGTCGAACATTATGGCTGGGCCACCGAGGAAGAACTGGCCGATTATTATGCCATCGGCCAGTGTACGCCCGGCGTGATTGCCGTCAACACCGCAACCTTTATCGGCTACCGGCTGCGGGGTGTGCTGGGCGGCATCGTTGCGACCTTGGGCGTGGTATTCCCGTCGCTTGTGATTATCACCATCATTGCCGCCTGTTTACAGAATTTTGCCGATTATCCGGTCGTGCAGGATGCCTTTGCCGGCATCAGCGTGTGCGTCTGTGTGCTGATCTTTAATGCCGTGCGCAAGCTGTGGAAAAAATCGGTCGTCAATCCGGGCGCACTCGCAATTTTTGCCGTGGTCTTTCTGTGCTCTCTGCTCACCGGTTTGTCGCCGGTGGTACTGGTCATTGCCGCCGGTCTGGCTGGCGTTTTGATGCGCGTCGTGCGCAGCCGCTGGAAGGGGGAGGAATAACCGTGCTCCTTTTGCGTCTGTTCTATGAATTTTTCAAGGTCGGTCTGTTTTCGGTGGGCGGCGGTCTGGCGACCCTGCCATTTCTCTATGAAATGGGCGAAAAGACCCAGTGGTTCACCCACACCGATGTGACCAACCTCATCGCCATCAGCGAGTCCACCCCCGGCCCCATTGGCGTCAACGCAGCCACCTATGTCGGCTTTTTGACCGACGGCCTAGCGGGGTCCATCGTCGCTACCCTGGGACTGGTAGCACCGGCGATCCTGGTGATTCTGCTGATCTCGCGTGTGCTGGAGCGGTTCCGGCACAGCACGCTGGTCGAGAATATTTTCTATGGCCTGCGTCCGGCCTCGACGGCACTGATCGCATCCGCCGGGATGCTGGTCGCCAAAACCACGTTTTTGCTGGGCATGGCCGTGCGCTGGCCGCAGGTCGCGCTAGCGGCGGTCTTGCTGGTCGCCACCCAAAAGACCAACTGGCATCCGGTGATTTATATTGCTTTTGCCGCGGTGGTCGGCGTGGTGTTCCACCTGGGCACTTAAAAAAATACCCATCCATCTGGATGGGTATTTTTAGCGGTCTTGCCTATTCATTTGGCCGGTTGCTGGGTGCTTTGCAGAATGCTGTCCTGCACCTCGGAAAAGCTGCGCTCCACAAACCAATCGCTGGCCGCGCGAAGCTGTTTCTCTCCGGCCGCATAGGTCGGTTCGAGCACCCCGCACACCGGAAAACCGGCCTTTTTGGCCGTCTGCGCGGCATAAGGGGCATCCTCAAACACCAGACAGCTGGCGGGCGGCAGATGCAGCCGTTTGGCCGTTTCATAATAGATCTTGGGGTCGCGCTTGCTCACCCCCACGTCGTGGATGGTCAGCATGAAATCAAAATAGTCCAGCATCCCGCGGTCACGCAGCGCCTTTTCGGCGTGTTCCCGGTCGGTCAGCGTGGCCACCGCCATACGGACGCCCCGCCCCCGCAGCGCATCCAGCAGGTCATAAATCCCCTCGCGTGGACGGGCCAGGACTTCATACCGCGCACGGATGAGGTCATCCAGCCCCTGCGCGACCTCAGCGGGCGTTTCGGTGATTTCGGGATACCGCTGACAAAAATATTCCGCACCCTGGTACTGGGTGCGTGCTTCCAAAGCCGCATAGTCGATGGCCGTGATGCGCACGCCAAACTTGTCCAGATACCGCTGGGAAAGCTGGTCCCACACGCACATGGAGTCGAGCAGCGTGCCGTCCATGTCAAAAATCGCGCCCGCGATCATGCGAGCACCTCCCCGGCCAGCGTGCGCAGGCGCTGCGCGGCCTGCCGCACATCCGGCTGGCCGAACACAGCCGAGATGACGCACAGACCGGCAAGACCGGTGCCCTTGAGCTGCATGGCGTTATCCGCCGACACCCCGCCGATGGCCACCACCGGAATGGTCACCGCCCGGCAAATAGCCGCAAACTGCTCGATCGGCATGGGCTTGGCGTCGGTTTTGGTCGTGGAGCCGAACACCGCGCCCGACCCCAGATAGCTGGCACCGGCGCGCTCGGCGGCCTGCGCCTGTTCGATGGTCTTGGCCGTGGCGCCGACGATGGCGTCCGGGCCGAGTACCCGCCGGGCTTCGGCAATATCGCCGTCCGACGCGCCCAGGTGCACCCCGGCGCCGAGCGCCTTGGCCACTTCGAGCGAATCGTTGATGATGAGCGGTACGCCGTGCGCCTGGCAGACCGCCTGGATGGGCTTTGCCCGGGCAATATATTCTTCGGTGGATACGTGCTTTTCACGCACCTGCACGATGGTCGCGCCGCCTTCGATGGCTGCTTGCACCGCGTCCTCGAGCGGTGCACCGTTTAGCCAGGTGCGGTCGGTAATGACATAAAGGGTCAGGTCGTTGCGGTTCATAAATCGGTCTTCCTTTGCAGTTTTTTCAGTCGCCGGCGCGGCGATCCACGAATTCGGCGCTGTATTTGGAGTACATAATCTTTTGTTCGCTGTATAGGCCGCGATAGCCGGAAAGCATGTAGCTGACCGCGATGCACAGCGCAAACAGCGGCAGTCCCGCCCCGCCGAACAGCTCATAGGACAGCAGGATGGAGGAGAGTGGGCAGTTGGTCACGCCGCAGAACACAGCCGTCATACCCAGCGCTCCGGCAAATCCGGCGGGCAGGCCGAGCAGCGCGCCGTAAAACGCGCCAAAGGTCGCGCCTACAAAAAAGGCAGGCACAATTTCACCGCCCTTGAAGCCGCTGCCTAGCGTGATGGCGGTAAAGAGAATCTTGAGGAAAAAGGCTTCGGGGCGGGCCTGGCCGCCCTCGACCGCCTGGGTAATGATGTCCATACCTGCGCCGTTGTAATCGTGCACACGGACAAGCAGGGTCAGCCCAACAACGACCGCACCGCCCACGAACACGCGCACCCAGGGATGGGGCAAATACCGGTTAAAGAACCGGGCGGTCACGCCAAACACCGTGCACACCAAAATGGACACCGCGGCGCACAGCAGGCCGAGCGCCGCCGCCTGGACGAGCGACAGGGCGGTCAGCTCCGGTGCACCGGCCAGCGCGAAGGCGGTCGCATGGCCGCCCATGGCGCGCACGACTAGGCTGGCCACCAGCGAGGACAGCATACAGGGAAACAGCGCGGCATAATACATCACGCCCACGCTGCACACCTCCATGGCAAAGATAGCGGCGGCCAGCGGCGTGCCGAACAGCGCGGAAAACCCGGCGGCCATGCCGCACATCATCAGGATGCGTTCATCCTTGGCGTTTAAGTGCATGTGGCGGCCAATGAAATCGGAAATCGAGCTGCCCATTTGCAGGGCGGCGCCCTCCCGGCCAGACGAACCGCCGAACAGGTGGGTGATAACGGTTGCGACAATAATCAGCGGCGCCGTACGCAGGCGCAGGGGCGCGTTTTCACGCACGGCCACCAATACATAATTGGTGCCTGGGTCGCGGGCAAAGCCGCACAGCCGGTACAGCCCTAAAATCAGTAAGCCAGCCAAGGGCAGCAAGTACAAAAGCCAGGGATGGGCCTCGCGGTATTCGGTCGCCTGGTTGACTGCCTCGTGAAATCCGCCGCCAACCACGCCGATCAGTCCGCCGACTGCACAGGCAAACAGCACCCATTTGGCAAACGATACGGTACGCAGCTGCCATCGCTGCAAAAATCCGCGCCAGAATTCCAGCATGTCCCATCCCCTCCTTTTACCTTATCAAATCAATTTATTATACCACAGCCGCCCGGCACCGCCAAGCGAAAGCGAAAAAACCCCGGATTCCAGAGTGAACTGCACCCCATTTGTTAGATAGTATGGTATACTGGATAACAAGTGGGGTGCTTTATTATGCCAAAAGGAATACCAAAAAAAAGATACACAACAGAATTCAAAAAGATAGTGATAGAAACGATGCTGAAGGAAAAGCTGAGCTATAGGGAGACAGCGCGACGATTCGGTGTAAACGATCATCATCGAATTCAGGATTGGGAGCGCATTTACCGGACAGAGCGGCAAGAAAGCTTTTCGATGGAACGGAGAGGCCGAGGAGGTAAAGGCTGCCCACGACAACTGCCGAAAAAAGTAGAAGAAGATCTGCTGGCTGAGGTGCAGAGACTTCGTGCGGAGAATGAATACCTAAAAAACTTGCAAGCCTTGGTTTTGGAGAGAGGGCGACGCCAAGGGAAAAAGCCCAGGTAGTCCAGAAACTAAGGCAAAAATATTCC
>JAUMSA010000282.1 GCA_031293105.1 Butyricicoccus sp.
CTGGATATGTCGTAGAACGGCTGAAAAAATGGCTACTTCGGAGTTTTTCTGCGCCAAAAGATCACCAACGATCGCAATCGCCTTTTCAAAGCGCTTCTGCGTAATTGCATCGGTCAGGTCAAAGATGACCGCATCCAGTACACGCGTGCAGACTTCATCAATATTATATCGCTTGATCTCGTGCAGGGTGGAATGGGCGGACACCTTTTCAATCTCGGTAATGAGATTGGTCATGGAATTGCCGCACAGGAACAGAAAATATGCGCACGTGTCCGCATCGATATCTTTCCCCAAGGCACGAATTCGCCGTTTAACCCAGGCCATCAGTTCGCGCTCTTCCAAATGGGAGAACTCTGCGAAACAGGCTGTTTTGTCGAGAAGCGCATGCATTTTTGTCCGCTTATCAGCCTTAAATGGCAGGGTGTCATAGTAAAACACCAAACAGATATAGTCTGGCAGATCTTGCAACAGTTCGGCAAGGGGCGCCTGAAAAGCTGCTGGTGGCTTATACAAATCAAAATCGCGCACGATGACCAGTTTTCGCTCGGCAAAAGCCGGATAGCCCTCCACCGCTTCGGTCAATACTTCCGGGGTCAAATTTTTCCCTTCGAATTCCAACAAGTTAAATTCAGCAAAATCCTCTTGCACCAACGCGGTTTGCAGAGCATGCAGGTAATAATTTTTCAAATAGTCCTCTTCTCCATACAAAATATAGAGATTCTGAAAATTTTGTGTTTTGAGATCGTTTTTTAGCTGTTCAGACCCCTTTGTTTTTTTCGTTGCCATCACACACCTCCACGCGGTAAAATCTCTCGGAACAACAAATCTCCACTTTGTTTTGTGGTCTGTATTGGAATGCCCGCTATCTCCCCATTCTCTTCATACGATGTCGGCAGATAAATTTGTCGGGCTTGCAACTGCTGTATCAGCTCGTCCGGCGCTTCATCCAAGAAAGATTCAGAAAGAATCACCGAATCACCGGTCACTTCATGCAGCTGGGACAGTTCTTCGAGCATTTTTGGTGTAAAGCTATGTAATGTCAAAATTTCTTGATGTCCTTGTTGGATACGAACGCCTAGTTTTTTCGGTGTTCCTCCGATGAGTGAAAGACCATATTGGGTGTTGCCGACCGGGCGTTCGCCCTCCCCTTTCCAAACCGTGACCGGAATCTGCGTTCCTTCGGCTAACTGTAAGACCTCAGCCGAAAAATCGTTTTCCGTGTAGCCAGATGGCAAAATCAGCTGTCCCACCGGAACGGTCTGTAATAACTCCGGCAAATCACGGGCGTGTGTTTGATCGAGCGATGTGATTATTAGGAGGTCAATCTGAGAGAATCCATTCCAATCCATATACTGGGTTAGACTTTTTACAGCATTCTGCGACGTGGCACAATCGATGACAGCCAATCCCCTTTGCGCATAAGAAACTGCGATACACTGTCCATATCCACTGGAAAACATCTGAATTTCATATTTTCGGGAAAGTGTATCGGCATTGATGCCAAGCGTAAGCAGGAGGATGGTACAGGCCAGAGCGGCCGCATAGGAAAAAGGAAGATAACTCTTTAGCAGCCAAGCTGCAATCACAACCCCATAAAGCAGCCAGATACCTGCCTGTACGTACCAGAAATCGCCGTAGAGCAGCAAAGGCTGGATATTTCCGATTCCATGAGCAACGGCAAACACATAGATGCAAAGGCCATGGATAACAATGGCCAAAATACTGCTCAAAATCGGGATGCCAAAACAAACGATAAACCCCTCTACGAACAAAACTGCAAAGACGCCCACGGTCAATAAATTTGCCAAAACCGATGCGACAGATACATAACCAAAGGTATGGAGCAGCACAGGGACGGTAAAAATCGAGGAGCAGATTGAACAGGCAACTGCACCGACCAGCAATCGACAAATTTTATAAATCCAAAATGGACATTCGTACTCTTTCAGCGGCGCGAGCATTTTACTTTGTAAGGGTGTGCCAAACAGGATTAAACCCAGAGTTGCCAAAAAGGATAACTGTAGGCTCAAACTTTGCAGCGCATACGGGTTATAGAACAACAGAACCAGCAACGCCGTACATAGAGAATGTAGTGTGCTGTGCTCCCGGCGTAAAAAGAACCCAATGGCTACAAAGGCGTACATGATGGCAGCCCGGATCACCGATGGGGGCGCGCCTGTCATCGGGACAAAGATTACAAGTGCTAGCAGGGAAGCACATAATCCAATCCGTCGGCCGAGTACCAACAAAAAGAACATGACTAAGAAGCCTACATGCATCCCCGATACAGCCATCACATGGCTGAGCCCGGCCTTTTGAAAATCCTGCTGAATGGATAGAGACAATTCATCTTTGTCCCCAAACAGCAGCGCTTTTAGGAAGGCAGCATCTGTATCCGACAGAGTATCATGCAGATTTTGTTTTAGGGCATGGGCCCAGATGAGAGGCCGCACTGTCCATGGTATCGAGGTGGCCTTTTGCACCTCTAAAGTCATAGCATTTTTGCAGTTAGCCAAAATATGCACATTGCGGCCGGAATAATAGGATGCCCGGTCAAAGCCACCATTGTTCGAGCCCTCATAAAAGGAAACCGTGGCTTTAATCTGGTCGCCGGGTTCCAATGCGGTCTCAGTCAGCGGAAGATAAGCCATCGTGTAAAAAGAAGGCATCCAAAATGATATCCCTGATGCTTGGGTGTCAATTTTTAGTGCAACTCGCTGCGTGTCTTCATATTGTTCTGCATAATCGGTAACCATGGCCGAAATCCGTGTTTTTTGCCCATCCAAACTGGCCAGCGGCGCGTGAACCATTCCCAAAAACAGTGCAGCATAGGCAAGCCCCGTGCATCCACCCAAAAGCAAGCTAATGAAGATATTTCGCTGTTTCAGGTGGCGGCAAACCACAACAATCGCCAAAGCCATAAGGATGCAGGCCGGAAGAAACCAGGGGTATTGGATGACCGGATCATACTGCATTTCAATCCACACCGCGCACACAAAGGAAAGCGTGAATACGGGCAAATACCACACGAGAAATCTCCTCTCTACTTAACAAGGAAAAGAGGGAAGCAGCCATGAGCCACTCCCCTTTTTTCCGACTTCATTTAGCCCGGCGGCCAAGTCATATCGCGGCCAGCCAAGACATGAAAATGCAGATGAAATACCGACTGTCCAGCTTGTTCCCCGCAGTTTGTCACAACACGGTAGCTTTCAATCCCGAGCTGCTTTGCCACTTTGGCAATCACCGCATAGCAATGTCCGACAACTGCGGCATTGGATGCATCAATGTCCAACGCACAGGCGATGTGCTGCTTCGGAATCACCAGAAAATGGGTCGGCGCCTGGGGTTCCAGGTCGTAAAAAGCATAGCACAGATCGTCCTCATACACCGGTTTGGATGGAATCTCCTTCCCGGCAATTTTGCAGAAGATGCAATCGCTCATAGAAAAACCTCCCTTTGGGATTATTTTTTAGCCAAGCTGCTCTGCAACAATATTGTTGACAGCTTCCAGCGCTTCTTCCAATTTATCGACATTCTTGCCGCCAGCGGTTGCGCTGTCCGGACGGCCACCGCCGCCGCCACCACAAATTGCCGCCGTGGCCTTGACAATCTTCCCAGCATGCGCACCGGCCTTGATCGCTTCCGGAC
>JAUMSA010000290.1 GCA_031293105.1 Butyricicoccus sp.
CGCTGGAAGCCATCGTCATCGGGCAGCACTCGACGCTTCGGTCGATTGACCACTGGAAGGCGCTCCCGGCCGTGGCCGTCTACCGCCTGCGCGGGGTAGATGCCGAAACCCGGTCAGCCATTGCGCAGACGGCCGCCCGGCGGCTGGCCGATGTGCCCTATTCGCTGACCGTAGGAATCTTATCGGCCAAGCGCACGCCGGGCGCCGTGACCGGCACCCAGTGCGCCCATCTGGTGTGGGAGGCCTTTGCCGCCTTTGGCTATGACCTGGACGCCAACGGCGGCGGCCTGGTCACGCCGGGCGACCTGGCGCGCAGCCCGCTTTTGGAGCTCAAACAGGTCTACGGCTTGCCGCTCACCGATTAGGCCATGGGGTTTTGCCGCTCAAATGCGCGCAGGGCGGCAATGCGCTGCTTGTAGTCGGGCAGATACCGCCCCACCTCGGCATAAAAGGCCGGACTGTGGTTTTTGACCCGGATGTGGGCCAGCTCGTGCACCACGATATATTCCCGCAGGGCGGGTGGCAGACGCATGACGCGGAAGCTGTAACAGATGCTGTTTTTCGCCGAGCAGCTGCCCCACCGCCGGGCGGCGGACGTGATCTTAACCCCTGTGCAGGTCACGCCCATACGGATGGCCCAGGCGGTCGTCAGGGCGGGCAGCTCGGTGCGCGCCGCCTGTTTCCAAGCGGCGATCTCGTCCTCGGTCGGGTGATAGCGCGCCGCGTCGCGCGCCTTTTGGGCGGCGACATGTGCGTCAATCCAGTCCTGCTTTTCGCGCACAAAACGCTCGATTTCACGCAGCGGCACCCGGCGCGGCGCGCGGATGGTCACGCTGCCCTGCTCGTCCACCCGGATTTGGATGGTCTTGCGCCGCGCGCGGACAATGGGATAGGGAATGGCCATGGGATACTTCCTCTCTTTCTTCTCTCTTTTTAGCATACCCGATTGGAAAAACTCTGACAAGCTGCTTGGCGCAAACGGGTAACTTGTGCTATACTTGGGGAAAACGACCAGGGGGCGCGGACGATGACCAATTTCAAACTTGTGATTCAATACGACGGCGGCCGGTACAACGGCTGGCAGCGGCTGGGCAACACCGACAACACCATCCAGGGCAAAATCGAGCGTGTGCTCAGCGAAATGACCGGCCATGCGGTCGAGATTCACGGCGCAGGCCGCACCGATGCGGGCGTGCATGCGGCCGGACAGGTGGCCAGCTTCAAAATCAATACCACCATGCAGCCGGATGAAATCCGGGATTACTTAAATCACTACCTGCCGCAGGACATCGGCATTTTGTCCTGCGAAACCGCGCCCGAGCGGTTCCATGCCCGGCTCACTCCCTCGTCCAAACACTATACCTACCGGCTGTGGTGTTCCAAGCTGCCGAACGTGTTCGAGCGCCGGTATTTAACGCTTTGGGACAAGCCACTTGATCTAGACGCCATGCGTAAAGCGGCTGACCTGCTCTGCGGCACCCACGATTTCCGCGCGTTCAGTTCGGTGAACCGCCGCTTTCAGAAATCGACCATACGCACCATCGATTCCATCACCATCACGCCCAACGGCGGTGAAGTCCAGCTGGACTTCCTCGGCAACGGGTTCCTCTACCACATGGTGCGCATCCTGACCGGTACGTTGGTCGAGATCGGCGCGGGCGAACGGGACGCAGACAGCATCCTCAGCGCCTTTTCCTCGCAGAGCCGGCAAGATGCCGGCATCACCATGCCGCCGCAGGGGCTCATCCTCACGGCGGTGCAGTATAGGGTTTAAATCCCTCCAACCGGTGGCATACTAAGTCCAGCGGCCGGGTGTTCCGGCACGCCGGCAAGGAGGCGCACCGATGGAGTCCATCCCCCATACCCTGGAAGCGATTTTGTCCGATGTTTCCGGACTTGCCATCCTGCTGTTTGAGTTCATCGGCGTGGGCGTGATTATTGTCAGCGGCATCGGCGGCTTTGTCCGGTATGTCCGCAAAGCGCCCGACACGCGCCTGTATCTCGCGCATGGATTGGCCATGGGCTTGGAATTCAAGCTCGGCAGCGAGATTTTGCGCACCGTGATCGTGCGCGAATGGGAGGAAATCGCCATTGTCGGCGGTATCATCGCCCTGCGCGCCGCGTTGACGCTGCTCATCCACTGGGAAATCAAACAGGAATAAGGCCCTCCATCCCGCTTATGGGATGGAGGGCCTTTCGGTTTATGCGCCTGGGTCGTCCAGCAGGCGCGTGCGGTTGCGGTGATAATACCAGATGCCGAGCAGGTCGGCCAGCGCCCAACCGATGGGCACCGACCACCAGATGCCTACCACGCCTGTGATGGGCGCGAACGCATAGGCCAGCCCCACCCGGGTGCCAAGCGATGCAATGGTCAGCACCACCGACATGGCGGGCCGGCGCACGGCCCGGTAAAAGCCGTACAGCAAAAACAAAATCCCAATGCCGGCATAGCACAGCCCCTCGATGCGGAGATACTGCACGCCGATGGCGATAATTTCTGTCTCTGCCGGGTCGATAAAGATATGCATGAGCGGCCGGGCAAAGGCACAAACCAGCGTACTGACCATCACACAGAACACCAGCGCGCTGAGCGCCGCGCTGCGGATACCCTGCCGCACGCGGTCCGGCTGGCGGGCGCCATAATTCTGTGCAACAAAGGTGGAAAAGGCGTTGCCGAAGTCCTGCACCGGCATATAGGCAAACGAGTCGATCTTGACCGCCGCGGCAAAAGCGGCCATAACGGCAGGCCCAAAGCTGTTGACCAGCCCCTGCACCATCAGGATGCCGAAGTTCATAATCGACTGCTGCACGCAGGTCAGCACCGAAAACGAGGCGATTTCCCGCAGGACCGACCCGTTCCACCGCCATTGTTCCCGCCGGGGCCGAAACTGTGGGAACCGCACCAGCGTATACAGCGCAAGTCCCACACCGGATACGATCTGTGCCTGGACGGTCGCCCAGGCCGCACCGGCTACGCCCCACTGGAACACCAGCACATACAGCAAATCGAGCCCGATGTTGAGCCCGGCTGACAGGGCGAGGAACAAAAGCGGTACCATCGAGTTGCCGACCGCGCGCAGCAGGGCGGCAAAATAGTTATACAAGAACACGGCCAGGATGCCCCAGAAAATGACGCGCAGATACTCGTGCATGAGGGGCGCGACCTCAGCTGGGGTGCGCAAAAACCAGACGATGGGGTCTAAGAGCGCGAACACCGCCAGATTGAGCGCCACGGCAGCCACGGCGATCAGCCCAAAGGAGTGCACCAGGCAGGCTTGCAGCCGCGGCTGGTTGTTCTGACCGAAATAGATGGAAAAGGCCGCGCCGCTGCCCATGCACAGCCCGAGCAAAATGGAGGTCAAAAAGGTCATCAGCGTATAGGCCGAGCCCACGGCGGCCAGCGCATCCGCCCCTAAGACCCGACCCACGATGATGGTATCCGCGATGTTATAAAGCTGCTGAAGCAGATTGCCAGCCATCATCGGCGCGGCAAACGCAATCAAATTCCGGGTGATCGGCCCATGGACTAAACTGTTTGGCATGGTTATCGAGCGCGGTAGACCGGCACCCCCGCCTCCTTGGTGCAGGTGATCTGCTTTTGGGTGAGCATATACGGCAGCAGGGCATCCAAAAACGCATTCACATCGGTCACGGCGATGCGGCGGCTGGAAAACGGCCGGGATGCGGTCAGGCCATCCACCACAGCGGCCAGTTCGGCCCGGGTCATCCCCTCGGACTTGGCCAGCGCGCGGCGAATCTTGGCCGCGCCTTTGGCATACAGCAGCTTGGTATCGTCCTGCGCAGCGCGCTGGCTGCGCCACATGCCCCAGCCATACAGCAGCATGGTCACCACCATGAACAACAGCACATACGGGATATACCGCAGCAGATTCATCGCGTTTTCTCCCCTTTCCACAGGATAAAACGGTGGTCATGCAGGATTTCCAGAAAACGAATCAGCCGTGAAAGCGACTTTTCCATGTCCGGATAGGCCCGGTCCAGCGCCTGTGCCATCGCATGTACATCCCGCTCGCCGTCAATCAGGCTCCAGACAAAGCTGCCGTAACTGTCCAGCTTGATCTGGCTGACGCGCGGCTTGTGGAAAAACTTCTGGGCAATGGTGTGGTAAAACCCTTTCCACTCCTTGGAGATCGTCACCACACCCGCGTCATCGGTCGTATATTCGTTTTCCGGATTGCGCACCGGGATAAAGTCCAGATAATTCGGCTGGGGTTTGCGCTTTGCCATAGCGTACCGTTCCTTTCTGATGGGATAACAGCCTGCCCGAAAATGGGCAGGCTGTGTTCCTTACGATTTCTTTTTGTCTTTCATGCAGACATAGACCAGGCTGGCCAGCAGTACGCAGAATACCACCAGGCCGCCGATCTTGCCGATCGAGACGGTTTCGGACAGGTTGATGTCCAGTTTAAGCGCAGCAAGCGCCGCCAGGACAATGCCCATCAGGCCCTCGCCCGCGATCAGGCCCGAGGTGTACAGGACACCGCGATCCACGCCTTCCTTGCGCGCTTCATCCGAGACGTTCTTGCGTCTCTCCATAAACCAGCGCACGATGCCGCCGGCCATGATGCCAGCGCTCAGGCTGAACGGCAGGTACATGCCGACCGCAAACGGCATAACCGGTACCTTCAAAATCTCAACGACAATGGCAATGCCAACGCCGGTCAGGATCATTGCCCACGGCAGTTCAGCATTCATAATGCCTTCGACCAGCATACGCATCATGGTCGCCTGCGGTGCGGGCAGTTGCTTGCCGCCATAGCTCCACGCCTCATTGAGCAGATACAGTACAAAGCCAATGGCTGCCGACGAAACCACAACGCCAAGGATTTCGGCCAGCTGCTGCTTCTTCGGGGTTGCGCCCAGAATAAAGCCGGTCTTGAGGTCCTGCGAGCAGTCGCCAGCAATGGCCGCAATGACACAGATGATGCCGCCAATCGCAATCGCACCGATCATACCCTGGGTGCCGGTCGTGCCGGTGCCCTTGAGCAGCAGGGTGGTGATGATGATGGTCGCAATCGCCATACCCGAAACCGGGTTGTTGGACGAGCCGATCAGGCCAACCATACGGGACGAAACGGTTGCAAAGAAGAAGCCAAAGATGACCACAATCAATGCGCCAATGGGGCTGACCGGGAAGGCCGGTACCAGCCAGATGGCCAGGATGATGAGGACCAGCACCACCAGCAGCGCCGGCATAGGCAGGTCCTGCTGGGTGCGCAGGGTGCTGCCCTGCGATGTGTGCTTGTGGCTCAGGCTGCCCATGGCCTGCTTAAAGGTGCGCAGGATGAGAGGGAAGCTCTTAATCAGGCTGATGATACCGCCGGTCGCCACCGCGCCCGCGCCGATATACTTGATATAATTGCTCCACAGAGCGCTCGGCGCCATAGCGCTGATGGGGTCTGTGCCCGGGAATACGGTCGCATTCGCGCCGAACAACGCGATGAGCGGCATGATGACAAACCAGCTCAGTGTACCGCCAGCCAGCATGTAGCTGGAAATCTTGGGACCACAGATGTAGCCGACACCGACCAAGGCGGGCAGCACCTGAATGCCGACCGACGAACCCTTGTAGGAGGCGATGTCATGCCCGATTTCGCTCGGGAAGAACTGGAAGCCATCAGCGAGCAGCTTGTACAGGGCGGCTACACCCAGGCCGGAAAAGACGATACCAGCCTTGCTGCCGCCTTCCTCACCGGCCAGCAGCACTTCGGCGCAGGCCGTGCCTTCCGGGAAGGGGAGCGTGCCGTGCTCCTCGACGATGAGCGCCTGACGCAGCGGCACCATGAAAATGACACCCAGCACACCGCCAACCAGAGCAACCAGGAAAATGGTCAGCAGGCTGGGCGGGTCGATGATGCCGTCATCCGCCCACAGGAACAGGGCGGGCAGGGTAAAGATCGCACCGGCTGCAACCGATTCACCGGCCGAACCAATGGTCTGCACCAAGTTGTTTTCCAAAATGGAATCGCGGCGCAGGATAATGCGGATCACGCCCATGGACACAACCGCAGCCGGAATGGAAGCCGAAATGGTCATACCCACACGCAGTCCGAGATAGGCGTTTGCCGCACCGAATACAATGGCCAACACGATACCGATGAGGATCGAAGTGACCGTAAATTCGGGTACGACGCGATCAGCCGGGATATATGGCTTAAAATCGCTGTTTTTGTTGGACATACCAAAAAACCCTTTCTTTTTTTCTGTTTCCCGCAACATAAAGGGAATACAAATCAGTATTATAGCAGTTTTCTGCCCCAAAAGAAAGAGAAAACCTCAGAAAGCAAAATGTTCGTACAAAATAGACAAAAAACTGTATTTTTCTTGCATCAAACAGGCAATATAGGCCGCTAAAGTTCTAAAAAATAACCGTTTTTTTCCCGTGCCGCTGCCGCTGTCCAGTCATGGCAAAACGTGGCAGAACCGGACGCGCAGAGGAAGCAAAACCCGCAGCCGATGACATTCGGCTGCGGGTCTTTGGTTTTCCCGATTCTCTGATTTTGCAAGCGCGTTCGGGAAAACCCCGTATGGGTTATGGGAGCAATTTTACCATGAGTGTAAATGTTTCCGCACGGAGGATGGGACGCTCGAGGTGCAGGCTGCCGTCCTCATAGCCGCTGAGCATGCCCTTGGCAATCAGACCGGCGGCGCTGGCCTTGGCGTATTCCGGGATATTCGCCGCATCGGTGAACCGGTCGAGCACGCTCAGATCCTCACCCGCCAGGTTTGCGGCACGGGCGACCATGGTGACCACTTCGGCGCGGGTCGCGCGGTCCTGGCCGTTCATGTGGCCCTTTTCATCACCTTGCAGGATACCAGCCTTCTTGGCGGTTGCCAGGATGTCCTTGGCCCAGGCCGAGGAGCGGTCGCCCTGCGCGATGGTACCGGTTTCGGTGATCGGGATGTTTTTCGTCTTCAGGAGAACGGTCGCCACTTCCTCGCGGGTGATGGTGTCATCCGGGCGGATATAGCCGTTGCCTGCATCGCCGCTGACGATTTTGTTTTCGATCATCTTCTGAATGGTGTCATATGCCCAGTGGGTCTTGGGCACATCGGCGCCGATCGTGCTGGTTCCGCCGGTGCTGCCTGTAGCTTCGGCTGTTGCGTCGGCCTTGCCCGAATAATCGTCAAAGTCGGCTGCATAATCCTTGAGAAAATCGACCGGCTGATAACCGGCTGCGCCTTCAAACGAGCCCTTGTTCCAGGCGGCCAGAGTCGCCCAAGTGGTGCTATCGCCCGCGTTTACCGTGTAGGAATGGATGACCGGCACATCGGTCGCCTTTTCGGTCACCGATGCGTGCAGGTCGGTCACGATGCGTACATACTTGGCGTCGCCCAGGTCGGACAGGTCGATGGTGCCCTTGCCGTCCTTGAGGTCCGCGCTCTTGCTGTTCTTGGCCGTCTTGCCATCGTCCGATGCTTCGACGGTGAGCTTAGCCGATGCTGCGCCCGGAATGGAAACATCATAGGCCAAGTCCTTCAAGCTACCGCTGACGGCGCGCCATTCGGTGGTGTGCTTGCCGTCGGTGACGATGTTCTTGGGGTTAAAGTCCAGCCAAACGACCAGGTTTTCGCTCTTCGGGCCCTTGGACTGGGGTGCTGCATAGATGGCTGCATTTTCCGCAGCCGACAGCTTGGTCTTGTAGAAACGAATCTGGCCAATGTCACCGGTGAGCATGGTATGGGTCTTGCCGCGGTTGCGGTTTGTCAGTAGGTGACGGTGGAACGAGAAACCGGCATACATCGAAGCGCCCGGCCAGTTTTTGATCTCGGAATCAAAGTCCGGGGCATCGATCGAGCCCGACTGCTTGGTGTTTTCCCAGCTGGTGCCGCCGGTCGCACGGTCAAAGCCGCCCGTGTACTGGACCCACTTGCCCAGCTGGACGCCTGCGCCGTCGATCGAGTCGTCATCGTTCCAGAAATATTCGCCGTTGTCGTTGTTAAAGCCAACGCCGTAGGTGACCATGCCGGTCTGGCGGACCGCCATACGGAAGAGGTAGTTGGTGCCATAGCTGATGGAAGCGCCCTTGACGAGCAGCGGGTTGTGGTCCCATTCGCCTTCCTTGGCCAGCCGGTCGACATTGGCCCAGACCATACCGGTCACGCCATTGTCGATGGTGTAGTTGCGGTTGTCCGGGATTTCGACATAGTCGTCCACGCCGTCGAGCGACAGGCCATAGCCGCCGTCATACTGCACTAGTGTCGGATTGCCGCGAATCAGGCCGTCGTTGCCCATGCCGGACTGGTCCTTGACGACCGGCACGCCCTGGATATCGCCCAGGATGGTGACCGTCTGCGCCGGGGCGTCCCCGATGGTAACCGGATAGTCCCCGCCTGCCGGGAAGGTGTAGGTAAATTCTACGGTCTTGGTTTCGCCCGCCTGGAGCGCAACCGACTGCGTGCCCAGGGTCTGACCGTTTACCTTAAACGGAACGGTCGCGGTGCCGCTTTCATTGCCGATGTTCTTAACGTCTGCCTTGATGTGCAGGCGGTCGCTGGTCAGGTCGCTGACCTCACCGTCTCCCAGCTTGACGCGCAGATTGCTGTACGCATACGTCGCGCTGCGGAAGCCGACGTCGACCGTCTTGGAGTAGCCTGCCATGGTGAGCGTATGTTTGCCCAATTCGAGCAGACTCAGTTCGCCCGACAGTTCGCGCGACTCGCCCGGATTCAGGGCTATGACGCGGCTGGTCGCCGGGTCGCCAAATTCATAGAGATACCGGTCCTTGCCGTTGTCGCTGACCTTGAACGCGACAGCCGCCAGGCCCTTGCCCGTATTGGTCACCTTGGCGGAAACCTTGACGGTGCCGCTCGACAGGACCGAATCGGGCGTGATGGAAATGTTGTCAAATTGCAGCGAGGGGTCGCCGTTCGTGATGGATACGGTTTCCACAATCTTCTCTTCGCTGCCGCTCAGGCCCACATTGGAGTAGGTCAGCACGTCGCCGCGGACGGTGCACTGGAGCATGTCGCCCTTACCGGTGGCGAGGATTTCGGGGAAATTCTCGTTCGGGCGCGTGGTATCCGAGCCCAGATCGACCTTGGCGTCGCCGATACGGGCGTCGCCCTGGGTGACATACAGCGTCTTAGCGCCGCGGGTGGGGTCACTGGAAACGCCGCGCGAATAAACGTGAGTGTGGCCCCCGAACATGATGTTCACATTGCCAGCCTCGGCAATGGCCGGGATGTACTTGCGGGTCAGATCGTCCTCATAGGGATGGTGCATGGTGAGGATGCGGAAATCCGCGTTTTTGGCTTCGGCCGATGCCAAATCATCCTTCAGCCAGTTAAGCGAATCGTCGACCAGCTTACGGGTGGCGGCATCGACCGTGCCACCAGAAGAGGAATTGAGCTCGAACAGCGACCAAGGGTTGCTGTCCATCATGGTGATATGGATTCCGCCTACATTGAAGGAAATATTGCGGCCATTCTCGTTCGAATGGTACTGTTCCTTCTGAATTTTGGAGATGTATTCGTCAAAATAAACGCCATAGTCGTGGTTGCCGCTGTTGTAGATAACCGGCACGTTGTGCAAAAAGTCACCCGCGTTGCGGAACCAATAGGCAAACTGATCTTTCTGGCTGCCTGTCCCTTCGACGGTGTCGCCGGTGTGCAGGATAAAGTGCGGGTCGAATTTGGTGATGGCCGCCGAGACCTGTTCGGCGGTTTCAAAGCGGTGGCTGTCGCTGACCACCACGAACCGGATTTCTTCCGGGTTGGTGGGCAGGGTGCGGAACGAACCCTGGACCGACTGCCCATTTTCGGCCTTGACTTCATAGACATACTTGGTGTCCGGGGTCAGACCGGTCAGGCGGGCACGGTATAGGTACATCGGTTTGCCCTGGAAGACTTCGCCTTCCTCCACGGCCACGTCCAGCGTCTGCATGGTGTCGGCCGAGGTGCCGTAGGACAGGGTGGATTTCATGGGGCTGTCCAGCTCCCAGGCAACCACCATGCCGTCGGTCTTGGGGGTGAGCAGGTAAGGCCCTGCCAAAAACGATGCCGGGCCGTTTTGTTCGTTGACCGCCAGCGCCTGCATGGGCAGCATGGTCAGCACCATCGCCCAGGCCAGAAGGAAGCTGACAATCCGGCTCTTACGCAAAAACTGCTTTTTCATCGCATATCGCACTCCTCTTTTTCAGTGCAGCAATTGCGGGTCAGTCTGACCGCGGGGATCGCGCTCGCTCGATCCGGTCGCAGAATTGCTGGCTGAGTGTTTTTTGGACTGTGCCTGCCCACGAGGAGTCGGATTCAATCGGGTCGAGGGTGCTCAGTTCGGGCAGCCCATCGGCCGTGCGCGCCGAAGCGTTCACCGGCAGACGGCAGCTTTTAGCCTCGAGAAAGCATTCCTGTCCCCGGCGAGACAAAAACCAATCGATGAACCGTTTGGCATTTTCCCGCTCGTCCGGCGGGCCGCCTCCCACCAAAGCACAGGCGCCCACCTCCACAGCAGTTCCATCCTGCGGATACCGCAGCTCAACCGGATACCCGTCCAACGCCGCCCGCCTTCCATCGTGGGAAAAGGCAATCCCTACGGCCACTTCCCCGGTTTTGACCGCATCCACCGGCCCCAGCCCGCTGGATGTATAAAACGCGACGTTCTCGTCCAATGCGGCGAAGTAAGTCCACGCCACCGGTTCGCCCAGTTTCTGCATCAGCGCTGCCAGAACGGTGTACGACGTGCCCGAACTGCGCGGGGACGCCATGACCACCTGCCCGGCAAAAGCCGGGTCCAGCAGGTCATCCCAGGTGTCCGGATAGGGGGTCCCGGTCCGGCTGAACCATTCCTGGTTGCACACAAACCCGATCACACCGATGTAGATGGGGTTCCAGTAGCCCTGTGCATCGCAATAGGCTTCGGGCACGTTTTGCAGCTGGCTGCTTTGATACGGCTCCAAAAGCCCGGCCTGGGCGGCATTTTCATAATGTTCCGACGGCCCACCCAACACGACGGATGCGCGCGGGGCATCCCTTTCCTGCTCCACACGCTGCATCATTTCGCCGGCGGATAGCCGCTCGCATTGGACTTCAATCCCGGTATCCTTGGTAAAAGCATGCAGGTATACGGGTAATTCCTCTTCGGGTAATGCGCTGTACACCGTCAGTCTGCCACCTGACGCCGCCTGCCCGGCGGGCGGCGGCGATGCATCGGCCTGCGGCTGTTCGGGCGGCTCCTGCGGGGTGCACCCGCAAAGCAGCCAGGCAGCCAAACCGGCCAGCACCAGACAGCGTCTTACCGCTTGGAAACGGCACAGTCCTCCTTTCCTGCTCATTATAGCAATCCACCCCTTTGCGCCGCCATCTGCCCGCTTATGAGAAAAAATCCCTTTTGCCGGACGGACGGCGGATTTCTTTGTTTTCTTCCGATATTTTTTTGCTATTGTGTCGCGGCGCGGTAATCGCGCGGCGACTGGCCGGTGCGTTTTTTGAACAAATAACTGAAATAATTGGGGTCGTGATAGCCCACATCGAAGGCAATGTCGCTCATTTTGTCCTTGGTGGTGCGCAGCCGCTCCTTAGCAGCCTCGATGCGCACCCGGGTCAGGTATTCGACAAAAGTTTCCCCGGTCTGCTGGGAAAAGACGGTCGAAAAATGGTTGGGGCTAAAGCCCACGGCCGCCGCCACGGCGTGCAGCGACAGCTCTTCCTCGGGATAGTGGGCGGCAATGTATTCCTGCGCCCGTTGGATTTCGGCGGCATAGCGCACCTGACCGCTGCCCGCCCGGCGGCCAATCACCTGCCGGAGCGCATCGGCGGCATACCCGAGCGTGCTTTCACGGGTCTGCGCCGCGCGCAGCACCTGCTGCGGGTCCTGTTCCCAGGTCTTTTCGCCGCTGTCCAGCCGCGCGGCGGTGACCAGCAAATCCATCAGCAGGTAATACCGGTACAAGACGCTTTGGATGTCGTCGTCGGACACTCCGCCGAAGTGGTTTTCGAGCAGCACCGGGATGTCGTCCAGCCGGGCATGCCGCAGCTTTTCCACCAGCGGCACATTGGCCCGGATGTCAAACCGCCGCCCCTCCTCGGGGGCGGGCAGGTCGCCATATCCGGCAATGCCGCCCGAAAGGCCGCGCAACTGTCCGGCCGCCTGCCGGGCCTGCTGGTAGGACTGCGGCAGGCCGCTGAGCCGGTCGGCGGCTTCGCCGATGCCGACCTGTACGTCCATGCCGAGCACCTGATGCAGCTCGTGGCAGATACTCTGCGCCACAGCATAGGCGCGGTCACGCACCGCGCTGCTGTCATCGCCCAGGATGAGCCACACCAGCCGGTCACTGCCCTCAAAAAACCAGACGACATCGCTCTGCTGGGCAAACAGATGCTCAAGGACCGCGCGAATCTGCTGCCGCACCGCGCTGTCCGCCCCGCAGGCGGCCTGGCTGACCACATAAGACCGCGCCGTGAGCGACAGGTTCCACTCGCGTGCCTGTTCGATGGCCTGGGCGGTCGACATGCCGCCGGTCAGCAGTTCGCTGAGGAAGTGGCTGCGCAGAACATCCTGCTCCTCCTCCCGCCGCCGGGAATGCTGGGCAGCGGCGCGCAATCGTTCGCGCTCTTCGTGGATGCGCTGCCCGGTCTGTTCGAGCACATCTAGCAGCTTGTGCGAATCGACTGGCTTTAAAATATAGGCATCCGCCTGCAAGGAGATGGCGCGCTGGGCATATTCAAACTCATCGTGCCCGCTTAGAAAAATAATCCGCACCCAGGGCATGGCCTTGCGCACCAGCTCGGCCAATTCCAGCCCATCCATAAACGGCATGCGCACATCGGTGATGAGGATATCGGGCTTGATTTCCAGCAGCACCGGCAGCGCCATCTCGCCGTCCGGGGCTTCGCCCGTAAAGGAAAAGCGGCCGTCCGACCGGTCAAGCGCATTGCGGATTCCGGTGCGTATGATCTCTTCATCGTCCACGACAAAAACGCGAAACATCAGTCATCCTTCCTTTCTGGCCCCGTACAGGGCAGGGCAAACCGCACGGTCGTCCCGTGGTGCCACTCGCTTTCGATCTCCAGCCCGCGGCCGCCATACAGCCGCAGCCGCTGGGTGATGTTGCGCAGGCCATACCCGCTCGTGCCACCCGGCTGTTCTAAGCGCTGCCGCAGGGCATGCAGCTCTTCTTCTGTCATGCCCACGCCGTCATCCTGCACGGCAAAGACCATCCAGTCGCCCTCCCGCCGGCCAGTAATGCGCAGCAGGCCCCGGCCGCGCTTGTTCTTGATGCCATGGTAGATGGCATTTTCGACCAAGGGTTGTAGCATGAGTTTGAGCATCCGCTGGCCGGCGAGCGCCGAGTCGATGTCGATCTCATAGCGCATGCGGCTGCCATATCGGAACGCCTGGATGCACAAATAGCTGCGCACGTGCTGTTCTTCCTTTTCGACCTCAATAAAATCCTGGCCGCCGCTTAGGCTGATGCGCAAAAAGTCGGTGAAGGCCAGCGTCACCTCGACCACTTCGCGCGTGCGGCCCTCCTCGGCCAGCCACACAATGGTTTCCAGGGTGTTGTATACAAAATGCGGGGTGATCTGCGCCTGCAAGGCGCGCAGTTCGGTCTTTTTAAGCGTCTTTTCCTGCTCGACCTGCTCGGCGATCAGACGGTCGAGCTGTTCGGCCATGCGGTTTAAATCCATGGCCAAGGGATACAGCTCGGCGATCGGCGGCGTGGGCAGGCGGACGGCCAAATCGCCTTTGGCGATGCGTGCCGCCATTTCCTCCATCTGCCGGATGGGGGCATGGATGGCGTGTTCCACCCGCCGGTGCGACCGCACAGCGGCATACACCGCGCCACCAACGGTCAGCACGGTCAGGACAGCCAGCAGCCAGGTGAGCAGGCTGATGCGCCGGTTGAGTGCCGCCATCTGGGTGATGGTTTCGGCTGCATATTGGTCTAGCATGTCGGCAGCCAGACCGGTCACGCTGGTGATTTCCTGATACAGGCTCTCATTGCGGCTGACCGCCGCGCCCTGCTCCATCTGCTGGCCCAGTTCGGTGATATACCCCTCCATGGTGTCGGTCGCCCGCACAGCGGCATGGAGGTATTTCTGCTGTTCTTCGGCCTCGGTCTGCTGCATATTTTGCAAGAGCCCCTCCAGCGACTGCTGCAAAGTGTCCTGCTCCCCAGCGTCGAACGGCTTACGTCCGGATACAATCTTCCAGATTTCGCCCGGCAATTCCTGCTCCAAGATGTTCTTGGCGCGCACGGCGCAATCGATGCGACCAATGACCCCGTTGTATTGGTGGACAAACAGCAGCAGCACCAGCAGCGTGACCGCCAATGGCACGGTCAGGCTCAGGATAATGGTGCCGTACGACTGCTGCAAAACCGCGCCGATACTCTTACGTATTTTTCTCATGGCGCCGCCTCCCCTGTTTGCAGCGCAATGGGAATCGTGCGCTGCACCGGTGTCGCCGGGTCGTCCAGCAGGTGCAGGGCCGCATGGGCGGTTTCATGGGCCAGTTCCGCATTGTCGCACCGCGCGACGAGGGCGATTTCGCCCCGTTCCCGGCAGGCCTGCACCTCGTCCCCGCCGCCAAAGACGCACAGCTGGACATCCACCCCCGGCCGCAGCCCTTGGGCATTCAGGTAATCGATGGCCCCCAGGGCCATGGCGTCGTTCTGGCAGAGCACCAACGTGATGCCCGTGTATGCCTGCTCAAAAATCTCCATGATCTCATACCCGCGCGAGCGCAGAAAATCACCGCACAGGCTGTATTTAAGCGTCGTCCGGGTGCCCTCAAAGCCCTCCCGAAAGCCGCGCGCGATCTCCTGCGCACTCGACGCATTGAGGGTACCGTATAATTCGGCGGCCACAGTATACCCCTGGGTGGACAAATAGGCTGCCGCCTGCCGGGCGGCTTTGCGGTAGTCGAAAGTCACGCAGCCGGCCAGCCCTTCGGTCTGGGTCAGCGACTTGTCCACCGCAAGCACCGGAATCCCGGCCTGCTCGGCCTCATGCAGCACGTTTTCCCAGCCGCTCTGCACAATGGGCGAAAAGACAATCACGTCGGCGCGGTAAACAATCAATGCGCGGATGGCGTCGATCTGCGCCTGCTGGGTGCGCTCGGTGCGCAGCACCATGCGGTCAAACCCGTGTGCCTGCGCCTGGGCTTCCAAAAGCCGGTACTGCTCGTCCTTCCAGTCGTCCTCGGATGCCGTGCATACAATGCCCATCACAGGTGCTTGTTCGGTCGTCTGTGCAGGACGGCCGCACAGCCCGATGGCTGCCACCGTACACAGTAGTAAAAACAGACAGCCGACCAGCCTTTTCCGCATGCGGTACACCCCCTTCTAAGTACCTACTATCTTGCCATGACTTGGCCCCGATTGCAAGACTCCTGCACACGATTTTGGCAGGTCAGAAAGGAGTGTAAATCTTGTAAAAAGACGGCAGGGATAAATTGCGCGCACATACATCCCATGGTACAATACAGATAAGGATATTCCCGCCGGGCGCCAGCACCGATCCCCTGCCCATGCGCCCGGCGGACAAAGACCCCGGCAAGAAGGCATCGCCCTCACGAAAAAGGAGCCGCCCATCCCTCAAAGCTGCCAAACAGCAACCGGCTCCCCCGGAACGTCAAAGGAAGGTACCATATGATCGAATTATCCACCGAAAATATTTTTGAAATCACCATCCGCTCGCTCAACCATGTCAATAATCTGTTAGTCGGTCATGGAGAGCGGGTCGCGTATGGTGTGGCCCGCCTGCTCGAGCGTGACAATCGCTTTACCGAAGATGAAATCTCCCGCATCACCTGGACCGTGCTGTTCCACGATATCGGCAACTTCCACAAGGCCGATATCTGGAATCTGGCACAACTGGAAAATGACGAAGACGATTTTCACGCCCGGTATGGCTACATCTTCTTAAAGACCTTTTTCCCCTTTGCCGAATATGCGCCCATTGTCCGCTACCATCACGCCTCCTATCCCGAAGTGGATCGGGCGCTGACCGATGAAAAATTCAACCATGTCGCCAAATACCTCAAACTGGTGGACGCGACCGATCTATATCATGTCAACCATCCGCAGGCCGAACCCGAAGCGGTACAGCACTTTTTTGAAAGTCAGCTGGCGTTTATGCCCTTTAAACCAGCGCTGACCCCGCATCCCTTCTTGGAATCATCCGAAGAGATCCACCAGCAAATTCTCAACCGGCTCAAACGCCTGAAGCTCACGAACGAGGAAAAACGTGCGCTGCTGCATACGCTGGTGTACTCCATCGACTTCCGTAGCCATTACACCGCTCTGCACTGTTCGATGATGGTACGGGCCAGTGTGATTTTGGCTGAACTGTGCGGTCTGTCGGAAGAAGAACGCGAAGCAGTCTATCTGGGCGCTTTTCTGCACGACCTAGGCAAGATCGCCATTCCGATTAAGATTTTGGAATCCCCCGATAAGTTGAGCCCGCAACAGTGGGAGATCATGAAATCGCATGTAACCATCACCGAGGAGATTTTAAAGGGCTGTGTCAGTGACGAAGTGCTGCAAATCGCCATCCGCCATCACGAAACACTCAACGGCACCGGTTACCCCTACGGCATTTCCGGCAAGGACCTGACGCTTCCCCAGCGCATTGTTGCCGTGGGCGATATCGTCAGCGCACTTTCGGAAAAGCGCAGCTATAAACCGGCCTTCCCCATTGAGGAAGTCATGCAGATTTTGCGCGGTATGTGCGACGCCGGCAAAATCTGTCCGCATGTATTCCAGGTTCTGTCCGACCACCAGCAGGAGGTTTATCATGCCGTCTTGCAGGCCGGTCAGGATATTGAGGAGACATTTGAACGCATCTATATGGAATACTACGACCTGGCGACCGCCCGATAAATCGGAAAACTTTTCCTAAACGGTAAAATTTGCGAGACATTTTAGGGTTTTTTTGGTATAATGAAAATACAGGCATGAAAGGATGAATTTTTCTCGCCGGAGACCCGGCTGCTTGGTTGCCGGACCCGGTTTTGGCAAAGCGCTATCTACAACGAAAGGAGTTTGCATATGGATTTTATGTGGAGTTTTTTCGAAGATCTCGACGAAATGGTGTATGTTTCGGATATCGATTCCCATACCCTGGTCTATATGAATGCGCACCTGCGCCGTACCCTGGGCTATGAGTCCCCGGATGAATACGTCGGAAAAGAATGCTACAAAGTATTGCAGGAAAGTCCGATGCCCTGCTCCTTTTGCACCAATCACGCTTTAAAGCCTGGAAAATTCCTTTCTTGGACCTATAAAAACCCGGTCATCAATCGGCGCTTTCTGGTCAAAGACAGCATGATCTGTGTCGATGACAGGCGTTACCGCATTGAAATCGCCATCGATCTTGATGCGGAGGACATGGAACAAGCGACCTACTATTACGCGCACGGCAGCTCCATCCTGACCGCCTGCCTGCACAAGGTCTTTTCGACCACCAATCCCGAGAATGCACTGGATAATATGCTCTCTTACATTGGTGAGACCTTTTTATGCGCCCGCGCCTATATCTTTGAAATCGATGATATCGGCCGGATGCGCAACACCTACGAATGGTGTGCGCCGGGGGTTGTAGCCCAAAAGGATATTTTGCAAGATGAGTCCTGTGAAAGCATCAGCAGCTGGATGCAGGAATTTGAGCAGAACAATGTGGTCCTCGTCCGCGACCGGGAAGAGATCGCCCAAAAATATCCGTCCGCCTATGTGTTTTTAAAATCCCTGGACATTTCCACTTTTGTGGCTGGTCCCATCACCACCGCCGGTCGAGTCACCGGCTTTTTGGGGGTGGATGAACCCAATGAGCAAATGTTGAACCTGATTACCCCGCTGCTGAGTGTCATTGGGTATTCGGTTTCGTCACTTTTGCGGCGACGTGATTTGATTCGCCGTCTGCACGAGTTAAGCTACCGCGACCAGTTGACCGGGGCGCTTAACCGCAATGCCTTGGCCGAATACTATGAAAAACTGCCCATGCAGTCGGTCGGGGTCATCTATTGCGACATCACGGGCCTGAAACGGGTTAACGACTCGATCGGCCATCAGGCCGGCGACCTGATGATCTGCCACTGTTACAACCTTATCCGTGAAAACTTGGACACCGACCTCATTTACCGCACCGGGGGCGATGAATTCATCGCTCTATGCCCAGACTGCACCAAAGAGGATTTCAAGCAGAGCGTTCGGAAGCTGCGGCGGAAAATTCTGCAAGATGAATACCACATTGCCGTGGGATACGCCTGGTCAGACCAGCAACCGCTCCACCTGGAAACCCTGACCTCAAGGGCGGATGAGGTCATGTACGAGGACAAACGCGATTATTACGCGCAAAGCTACATCGTCACCGCAGCCGGCAGCCGCCATCCGACCCATGCCTCGCATTCGGATAAGTCTTTTCACAGCGATTTCCAGCGTTTTTTGTCAGCAACCTATTGTAATATTGAATCGCTGTTTCAGTCGATTGCCCAAGATAACTCTTCCAGTTATTTTTATTTTGGGGACATGCAGAAGGATTTGTTCTATATTTCCGACAACATGCGGGAGGATTTCGGGTTTGAAAGCAACGTGGTGCCCGGCCTGCTGCGGGCTTGGGCGCGGCATATCTCCACCCCGGAATTTCAGAATATGTTTGTGCAGGATATCATGGACATGCTGCAAACCAAGCGCACCTCCCACAACCTCCGCTATCAGGTGCGCGACATCCATGGCAACAACAAATGGATTCGCTGTTACGGCATCCTGAAATGGAACGAGGACAAGACCATTCCGCTGTTCTTTTCCGGCCGCATCACCCACCAGGACAACGATTTTTTGATCGACCCGGTCACCAATCTCCCGCGGGAATATGCCGTATTCACCAGCCTGCAAGAACTGCGCAAAAGTGGCAAACATGCGGTCATTATCGGCTTTAGCCTGAACAATATCACCGAGATCAACAACACCCGCGGCCGCGCTTATGCCGACCATCTACTGAAAAACATCGCCGATCAGCTCATGGAACAGCTGTCGTGGAAGATGTCGTTCCACCGGCTGGAAGGCATGCGCTGCATCGCCATTGTCGATCCGGACTGCACCGAGCCCCAGAAAGATCTGGTGCGCCAGATTCGGGATATTGTGCAGAGCTGTTATCTGGAAATGGGTATTTCGGTCCGCCACCCCTGTTCGTTTGGCGTAATGGAGTATCCCTGTGACTCGCTCGAACCCGAAGATATTGTGGAAAACATGGTGGCGCTTATCAAAGTGGCCCGGCATGACACCAAGCAACTGTACGTGGATTATTCCTTGCAGAATATCAAGCAGATCAAGCAGATCGCCAACATGGCACTGGCGCTCAACCAGGACGTGCTGCATGGTATGGAGCATTTCCGCATTGTCATCCAACCTGTTGTTTCGGCCAAGGATGGTAAGATCATCGGCGGCGAGACCCTGCTGCGCTGGACGTTTCAGGATAAGGATATCCCCCCTTCGGTCTTTATTCCGATTCTGGAAAAGGAAAACATGATGCATATTGTCGGGCGCTGGGTCTTTGAAAAGGCTGTATCCAGCTGCTTGCGCTGTATCGCTTATGACCCGGACTTCTACCTCACCTTTAACGTCAGTCTGCATCAGCTTTCCGATACCCAGTTCGTCGATTTTATGCATGAAACACTGCATAAATACCGGCTTCGTGGCACCCATCTGGTGGCCGAACTGACCGAAAGCTGTCTGGATGAGCAGCCGGAAAAACTGACCGGCTTTGTGGAATGCTGCAACCAGATGGGCATGCGCGTTGCGCTCGACGACTTCGGCAGCGGCTATTCCTCGCTGCGCATGCTGCTGCAATACCCGTCCAGCATTATCAAATTGGACCGCTCCCTGTTACAGGAAATCACAAAATCCGATGAAAAGATGCACTTTATCCGCAGTATCGTCTATGCCTGCCACCAGTTCGGCAAGCAGGTCTGCATGGAAGGCGTCGAGCGGAAAGATCAAAACGATATCCTTCTGAGCACGGGCTGCGACATGATTCAGGGCTTTTACTATTACCGCCCCATGGAACTGCCCGCCCTCTATCGGCTACTCAGTGAACATATTCCTTCGTACTCCCCCCAATAATACATAGGAAAGGATTGGACTCCATGCAAGATTACAAGGAACTCGTTGAGGATTATATGGGCGCCTCGTGCGAAGTTTTGAAATTGGATAATCAGCTTTTGTTTGCGGGTGCGCTTCATTCTTACGACGATGACCGCGATGAATTGACCGTTTCTCTGCGCAAGGGGATGGAAACGCCGCAAGGCATCATTTACAACACCCCGGTCAAGCTGCATGTCCAAACCAGTCCATCCCAGGGGAATGTCCTTTTGCTCTACGGTCTGGTCACCCGCTGCGCAGCTGATTTTTGGAAAATTGCACTCAAGCAGACCTTCTCCTGCGCCGAGCGGCGCAGCAGCTTCCGGCAGGCCATCTCCATTCCGGCGATGGTTGCCCGGGCCAGTGACCCGGATGCCACCGAAGTCCCTTGTAAAACCATGGATGTCAGTCTGACCGGCCTACGGTTTTGCAACCAAGAAGTCTATGAAAAAGGCGAGCATCTGATGATTTCTTCCCTTCAGTTCTCCCCGGGTGGCTGGCCGCACGCATTTCCCTGCACCGTACAGCGGGTGCAGCAGATCGAGTCCGGTTCCGCTCCGCTGTTTGCATATGGATGCAGCTTTGACAAGATCACCGAGCGGCAGGAAGACCGCTTGTTCCAGGACCTGTTCGCCCTGCAAGTAAAAACCGTCAATCGCAAATAAACAAAAGCTGGAGCAATCCAAAATGGATTGCTCCAGCTTTTTATTATCCCTCGCTTAACAAGGCGTAAATATTCGACAGCTCCATGGGACGGTAATAATAATACCCCTGAATGGTATCGCACCCCGCATCCTTGATGAGCGTGTCCTGCACTTCGGTTTCTACACCCTCCATGCAGACCTTTTTGCCGAACCGGTGGCATGCATAGACAATGCTGGAAATGAAATTCTTTTTATCCGCCGATTCGGTCATCTCGGTCAGCAGCGAACGGTCCAACTTGATGATGCTGGACGGATATTGCAGCAGCATGCGCAGCGACGAATACCCGCTGCCGAAGTCGTCGAGCGCAATGCGGATGCCTAGCTTGCTGCACCCTTCGACAAAGGCCGTGAGCTTTTCGGGCTGCTCGTCCAGACAGCTCTCGGTCAGCTCCGCAACCATGTGGGAGCCGTCCAAACGATATTTGTCCAAAGTTTCGGCCATAAAATCCAGGAAATGCGTATCCGAAAGCTGATGCAAACTGACATTGAAGGTCAGATAAAAGGACGGATTATAGGTAATCAGCCGCATGCAGTTACGCACCGCTTGGTCGAACACCCAACGACCGGCCCGATGAATCATATTTTCCCGCTCCAAAATCGGGATAAACACCGCCGGGGAGATATCCTTGCCCTGGAACGTCCAACGCAGCAAGGTTTCGCCGCCGATAACCTGCCCACTTTCTGCCGAAACCACCGGCTGGATGACAATGCGGAAATTTTCCATGCCGTTTAAGACATCCTGGCTCAGTGTGAGCGCCATATTGGACATCTGCCGGATGCGCTGCACGTTCTGGGTGGAATAGCACACATAAGGCTGATCGATGTCCTGCTTGGCCACCCGGATGAGCGAAACAACGGTTTCGATTAAGTCTTCTGGGGTCATATCCTCATAAGGATATTCGATCAGGCCAAAGGAGCAGGCCGTCTGCACGGCAATCCCCATCTCATGGTAGCAGGTTTCCACCAGTTCCCGAATCTGCTGCACCAATTCCTCGCGCTCCCCGGCGCAAATTTGCTGGACAATGGCCATGCAGCGCATGCCCTCCAGCCGGTAAAACGCCATTTTCCAGGCCAGGTTTTCCATCAAACTGCCCGCAATGTTTTTCATCAGGCAGTCGGTAAACGGGCGTCCTTTGGTGTTGTTGATCTCGGTAATGTTGTTCAGGCTGAACCCGATAATCAGGGTTTTCTCCCCCCGCTTGCGCAAATCATCCAGCGGCCCAATGGCGGCCTGCTCGCGTGGGAAATTGGTAATCGGGTCAATGACAAATTCCTTGTCCTGGTGGGTAATGCGGCCGGAAAGGAACAACGGCTTGGTTTTGTCTTCGTTCCATTTGAGCAGACTGTAACAGCGCACCCATTTGATGTTGCCATGTGCGTCCCGCACCTGATACCGCAGATCGTGCCGGGTCCGTTTTTCGCGCAGCATGCTGGAAACATCCTGCCAGAAGAGGTCCTGGAATTCGGGGGTGCTGATACGCTGCGACCACTGGCGCAGCAGGCCCGGCACGACATTACTTGGGAACCCAAAATCCTCCCGCATATTATCGGAAATGTAAAACATGCTCTTCTGCATATCGCCAAAGTAGAAATAACTCGATGCATTCTCCTGCGCAATCGATTGGAACATCGATTCCATGTTGCAATAGGTCGCCGACACAAAGCGCTGGAATACGCTTTCCGGTTGATCGGATTCATCCGGCGCCTTGGCCATGGGATTCCGACGGCTTTGCCCGGTTGCGCGGTAATACTCCCGCTTGTCCTGATACATAATCTGATCGGCCTGGGTAATCAGGGTTTCCAAACACAGCGGCTGCCGGTTGGACCAGGTATATCCTACCGCGATATGATATTCATCCTGGTGGATTTGCGCGTGCAGTTTGTGAACTTGCTCTTCAAAATACGACTCTTCGCAGTTGGGGTACAACGCCACAAACTCATCCCCACCAATGCGGTAGATGAGGTCGGTATCCAGCGTTTGCGCCAGCAGGTTATAGCAGTGCTGAATCATCGCGTCGCCCGCCGCATGCCCATTGGCGTCGTTCATACGCTTGAGCCCGGTGATGTCACAATAGACCACGCCGATGGAGTCCATTTCGAGCCTGCCTTTGCAGTATTCGGCCATAGCATTGCGGTTAAAGGCGCCGGTGAGCTGGTCGCGGAAACTCAAATCATTCAGGCATTTCAGCAAATCCCGCCGCCGCAACAGGGACGAAACAAAATACCCGATCACGCTGAGCAGCGGAGTAATCAGGCCGAGCATCTGGCTGCTTGGGTTATCGGCCCCCAAAAAGCCGATGACCTTTCCGTCAATGGCAATCGGACCAACCACAAGTGAAGAGATACCCTGCGGCTTGAGCAGCGCATAGGCAGACGGATATTGGGTGCGGATATCCTCGATATTTTCGATGACCACCACGCTGTTTTCCTGAAACAGATCCATCCACCACTGGATGCTTTCGAGCGGTTCGTTTTGCAGGATCTCCTTTTGCTCGGTGATGCCTGGTGCACACCATTCATAGGTGTTGCTCATGCGCTCGTCTTCGTAGGTTTCGAAAATATAGGTACGGTCGCATAAAAACGTCTTACCGATGTAAGTGAGCATATTCTCGATGGATTCTTCCGGCGTGGTGCCGCTGAACACCTGATGCAGGCATTCGTTGAGGATGGTTTCACTGCGCGCGTAATAATAAGGCGCTTTGCAAACCACCTGCCGATCGATATTGATAGCGATTTCAATGCGGTATTTATGTCCATTGCTATGGATGACACTGTCCTTGATAAGAAAATGGCTGTTCATCACCGGGTTTTTGTGGGTCCAGGACACAAACTCTCCGGGCTTGAGCTCCTCATTGGTGCAGAACGGGCAGGGTTCGTTACAGCCCTGCAAGACCTCATAGCACATCTTCCCCTGATATTCCTCATGACTCTGAAATCCCAGGGCCTTGCGCAGATGCGCATTCATATAGACCAACCGATTGGTTTCCACATCGGTGACATAAACCATTTCATCGAGTTTCTCAAAAAATTCCCAGAATTCCATGCTCTTTTTCTCCTTATTTCATCCATTTGGACGCTGCCAAATGGGAACCGTCCCAAAGTCAGCCGCGCCCGCTCGGGCATCGCGGCGGCCTTCCTTTATTTCTCATATACATAGTCTACCATTGGAATGAGCTTCGCGCAACCCATCCGCCCTTTCTTGCACATTTTGCAAGAAAACGTTTCCGAATTGTTCCCATTCCGCCCTACGGCCGTCGGCCACGCCGTAAAACGGAAAAGCCACTCTCAGTCCGTGAGCAAGAGGCAAACTTTGTCGCGTTTTCGGCGGCTTTGCGTTGCGAAACCGGGGAAAATGTGTATAATAGATACTGGATATTTTTCAAATACCGCGCGGGGCGCGGATGGAGGAACGACATGCGAATC
>JAUMSA010000353.1 GCA_031293105.1 Butyricicoccus sp.
CTCCGGAAACCTATGAAAAAGCCAAGCACATCGTCTTTTCCGAGCCCATGGCGGATGTATGCTATGACGAATCCTTCCCCCTGCCCGCGGGCGACTACACCGTGCTCGCGGTCGAGCCGCTGCCCGGCCAGTTTGACCAGCGCGCCGACTCCTGCGCCCAGTGCATCCAGCTGCTGACCGGCGGCGAACGCCCGACGGTTGCGGCGGCCAAGGTCTATGTATTCGAAGGCACGCTGACCGAAAGCGACCTTGCCAAGGTGAAAAACTACCTCATCAACCCGGTCGAAGCGCGCGAAGCGTCTATGGACAAGCCGTCCACCCTGCACGTCGATTACGACATCCCGACCGAAGTCGACACGGTCGAAGGCTTTACGGCCATGGACGAGGCCGCGCTGGCCGACATGCTCCAGACCCTGGGCCTTGCGATGGATTTGGATGACCTTAAGTTCCTGCAAGCCTACTTTGCGGGCGAGGAAAAGCGCGACCCGACCATCACCGAGGTGCGCATGATCGACACCTACTGGTCGGATCACTGCCGCCATACCACCTTCCTGACCGAGATCGACGGCACGACCATCGACGACCCGATGGTGCAGGACGCGTTCGACCGCTATCTCGCGGCCCGCGTCGAAGTCTACGGCGAAGAAAAGGCAGCCAAGCGCCCGGTGACCCTCATGGACATCGCGACCGCGGCGGCCAAGGTGCTCAAAAAGCGCGGCTATCTGCAAAACCTGGACGAGTCCGAGGAGATCAACGCCTGCTCCATCAAGATCAAGGTCAAGGTGGACGACGCAAACGGCGGCTGTCATTTTGAAGACTGGCTGCTCATGTTCAAGAACGAAACCCACAACCATCCGACCGAAATCGAGCCGTTCGGCGGCGCGGCGACCTGCCTGGGCGGCGCCATCCGCGACCCGCTCTCCGGCCGCAGCTACGTCTATCAGGCCATGCGCGTGACCGGTGCGGGCGACCCGACCGTCCCGCTGTCCGAAACCCTGCCGCACAAGCGGCCCCAGCGCAAGCTGTGTACGACCGCCGCGGCTGGCTATTCGTCCTACGGCAACCAGATCGGTCTGGCGACCGGCCTGGTACATGAGATCTATCACCCGGGTTATGTTGCCAAGCGCATGGAGATCGGCGCGGTCGTCGGCGCGGCCCCGGTCGAAAACGTCATCCGCGAAGTACCCGAAGCGGGCGATATCGTCATCCTGCTCGGCGGCAAGACCGGCCGCGATGGCTGCGGCGGTGCGACCGGTTCGTCCAAGAAGCACACCGAGGCTTCGCTGGAAACCTGCGGCGCCGAAGTACAGAAGGGCAACCCGCCCGAGGAGCGCAAGATTCAGCGCCTGTTCCGCGACCCGGAAGTCACCCGCATGATTCGCCGCTGCAACGACTTTGGCGCGGGCGGTGTTTCGGTCGCCATCGGCGAACTGGCCGACGGCCTGGACATTGACCTCAACATGGTTCCCAAGAAATACGACGGTCTGGACGGCACCGAACTGGCCATCTCGGAATCCCAGGAACGCATGGCGGTTGTCGTGCGCGCCAAGGACGCCGACGCCTTCATCGCCAAGGCTTCGGGCGAAAACCTGGAAGCGGTCAAGGTGGCTGTCGTGACCGACACCAACCGTCTGCGCATGACCTGGAACGGCAAGACCATCGTGGACGTCTCCCGCGATTTCCTGAACACCAACGGCTGCGCCAAGCATGCAACGGCTGAGGTGCCCCACCTGTCTGCGCCGTCCATCGAGCGCACGCCGGACGGCGACACGGTCGCCGAAAAGCTGCTGCACCATGCGTCTTCGCTCAACGTCTGCCTGGAGCGCGGTCTGGTCGAGCGCTTCGACGGCTCGATTGGTGCCAATTCGGTCTTTATGCCCTTTGGCGGCAAGAACCAGCTCACCCCGACCCAGGTCATGGCGGCGACCCTGCCCGCCCTGTCCGGCCAGGCATCGACCGCGTCGGTCATGGCCTATGGCTTTGACCCCTTCTATACCGAACAGAATCCCTTCCTGGGCGCTTCGGCGGCGGTCGTGGAATCGGTCGCCAAGCTGGTGGCAGCCGGTTGCCGGTATGACCGCGCGTATCTGACCTTCCAGGAATACTTCGAACGCCTGGGCAAGGACCCGAAGCGCTTCGGCAAGCCGCTGGCCGCCCTACTGGGCGCGTATGTGGCGCAGGAAGAGCTGTGCCTGGGCGCCATCGGCGGCAAGGACTCCATGAGCGGCTCGTTTGACGACATGGACGTGCCCCCGACGCTGGTATCGTTCGCCATCGTCCCGCAGGAAGCCGACCAGCTCATCTCCCCCGAGTTCAAGGCAGCCGGTCATCCGGTCTACCTGCTCGACGCGGCCTACACGGCCGACGGCGCGCCCGATTACGAGATGATCAAGGACATGTGGGACGACGCTTTCCGCCTGATTTCCGAAGGCAAGGCGGTTTCGGCCTGGGCGCTGAGTGTCGGCGGCGTGGCCGAGGGCGTGTGCAAAATGACGCTTGGCAACGACATCGGCTTTGCCTTTGACCCGTCCTTCCCGCAGGAAGCCCTGTTCCTCAAGAACTTTGGCGGCATCCTGCTCGAAACCACCGAAGAACTGCCGCACGCTTGGAAGGTGGGCGAAACCATCGCCGACCCGGCGGTCACGATCGGCGGCGAGCGCGTGACGCTCGACCAGCTCAAGGCCGCGTTTGAGGGCCGTCTGGAATCGGTCTTCCCGACTCAGGCTCCGGCAGCGGACGAGCACCTGACCACCCTGTCCTACACCGAGCGCAATGCCAAGGCTCCGGCGGTCAAGACGGCCAAGCCTCTGGCTGTTATCCCGGTATTCCCGGGCACCAACTGCGAATACGACACCGCCAAGGCGGTCGAAACCGCGGGCGGCGCGGCCGAAATCATTGTCGTCCGCAACTTCTCGGCCGATGCGCTGGCCCAGTCGGCCGAACAGCTCGAGCAGGCCATCCGCCGCGCGCAGATGGTCATTGTACCGGGCGGTTTCTCGGGCGGCGACGAGCCGGACGGCTCGGGCAAGTTCATTGCCTCTTTCCTGCGCGGCCCGGGCATCAAGGATGCCATCCACGACCTGCTTCATCAGCGCGACGGCCTGATGCTCGGCATCTGCAACGGCTTCCAGGCGCTCATCAAGCTGGGTCTGGTGCCCTACGGCGAGATCCGCGACCAGATGACCGAAGACGATCCGACCCTGACGTTTAACCTCATTGGCCGCCACCAGTCCTCCTATGTGACCACGCGCGTGGCATCGGTCAAGAGCCCGTGGCTGTCCTCCTGCGAGGCGGGCGACCTGCATTCGATCGCTATTTCGCACGGCGAAGGCCGCTTTGTCGCCCCGCAGCACGTCATCGAGGATTTGGCCAAGAACGGCCAGATCGCCTTCCAGTACACTGATCTTTCCGGCAATCCGTCCATGGATATTGCCTGGAACCCGAATGGTTCGATGTGCGCGATTGAGGGCATCACCTCCCCCGATGGCCGCGTACTGGGCAAGATGGGTCATACCGAGCGTTACAGCCCGTATGTGGGCCGCAACATCTACGGCGAAAAATACCAGCCCATTTTTGCAAACGGCGTGAAGTATTTCAAGTAAGAAAATGAAGTCTTAACTTTCAAAAATGTAGTTTTTCGTCGATTTTGGCGAGATTCAGCGAGCAGTAAGACCACCTGTGGTTATCCCTCAGGTGGTCTTTTTTTATAAGCGCGCTTTATGTATCTTTCCAGCCATCCAGGTCTGGTATTTTTGACTCCCTGTACAAAAATATCGATGGATGATATAATATGGGTAATATCATATGATATCATCGCAGACTCTTTCAGTAACAGGAGGGGACAAATTATGATTATTTTCATCATCCCAGCCGCTACCCTAGGAAGCCTGCTGTTCGGGCTGTTGTTCGGCGGCTTTATTCTAAGCTCCGGAACTTTCCTATTTTGGCTAGTTCCTGCCGCCATTATGGCCATGATTGCAACCGGACTCTGGCTTTGGTCGTTCGCAAACAATGAGGAGCACAGCCTGACCTGGATTCTTCATCTTTTGATTCTTGCCTGTGTCATCGCACTGGGCATCTGGGTTGACTCGGCACATATTGCAATTAGCCAAATGAAACCCTATCTGATCGTCCTGGGCGTCCTGCTGGGGCTAGAGGTGGTCGGGCTGATTCTCTCACATTTTACGGTGTTTTGGGGCATCACGCTTCCGGTTGCAGCGGTGCTCTTTTGTTATTTCTGTCTGCAAATCATCGGTACAGACCTGAACAAGGCTGATGTGAATACCTGGAAAGGCGATGTCACCGAATATGTCGTTTTGCAGGACAATGTTCCGGTGTATGACAAAAAGCAAAATCAGATCGGCACGGTTTCCACGGGTGATGTATTGCCTGCCTATCCGAAATACGACAAAACAAAGATCCGCCTCTCTGCAGAAAACGGTTCCAAAATGGGCTCTCGTGTCGGCATCCGATTTGAAGACCAAAAGGCCTTCATCTATTCCGATGTGGACGTCAATGGAACCTTGAAGCACTCCTGTGAAGAAACCAAATGGGAGACCTATCGCGAGTCGCATTACGGCTTTTTCCCCAGCTTTGTGCTTGATTTTGCCCAAAAAGTCAATCAGGATCATCCGACATTCCCCTGGTAAATCCAAGTCAATATGGCAAGGGGTCTGTTTCGCATAAAAAAATCCCGCAGCTTGCAAGCTGCGGGATTTTTTTGCCTTATTAGCGGTTCATAGTAATGCGCTTGGTCTGCGAAGCGGTTACGGAGAAGTTGGTATCTGTATACGCTGTATACCCAGTTGCGGTCACGCTCAGTGTGTAGGTGCCGTGCGCAACCTGGAAGGTTACCGTGCCGTCTGCGCCGGTGGTCTGGGTCTGGTTGCCCAAAACCACAGTTGCGCCGCCGATGTTGGATCCCGAGCTGGTGGTCACGGCAATGGTCACCTGTTCCTGGATGGCAACATTGGCCGTTACATTCTGGCTGCTCGAGGTGACGCGGATATCCTTCGTAACGGTTTCAAACCGGTCACCCGAAATGGTGACCGTGTAGGTGCCCTTCTTGACAAAGAAGCTGGCTACACCCACCGAGTCGCTCAGTTTTTCCTGCGCCTGGGAGGCCGACTCCTGGTCGGTGCCGCTGGGCTTGATGGCGACCGAAGCGTTGGTAACCGCCTTCCCCAGATCATCGGTCACCGTCACACGCACCTGGTAGGTGGTGACAAAGTTGACGCGAAGCACCGGATTGACGCCTGCGGACATGTTAAACCGCAAGTCTACATAGCTACGGCCATCCTTGGCCAGTTCGGTCAGGGCGGTGCGGTTGATGCTGACATCGCCCGACGAAGAGATAGTGTACTGCCAGCCTTCGTCCAGGGTCTTATTGTCGCTGACCGACGTGATGTTCTTGAGGGCCGCGCCGTCCACGGCTGTCAGCGTGACATGCAGGTCGCCGTATTCGCTGCTCGAGGTGTTGGCGTCAAAGTCCAGCGTGGTCGAGGACAGAGCATTGACCGGGGTGGAATCCTTAACTGTCAGGCCTGCGGTCAGGCTGTCGCCATTGCTCATGTTGAAGGTAATGGTGGATGTGCCGGTCGAGCGCTTGGCCAGATAGGAATTGAAAATCGTAATCACGCCGGTCGAGGCGTTGTAGCTGTAATCATCGCCGCGGGTCAGGGTGGTACCCGACAGCTTGATGGACGAGAGCTGGGCGCCCGATGCGGCGGACAGGTGGAACTCCAAATCTCCTCCGGTGTACTTATCAAAGGTCACCTGTGTTGGAGACAAAGTGCTCTTGGACGAGTCGGTCACTTTCAGGGTTAGGCGGCCCTTGCCGCCGTCGCTGAAGGTCAGCTCCAGGGTGTAGGTACCAGCCGAAGAGATGGTGTTCAAAAAGGTGCGGTACAGGCGAAATCCGGTGTCGGTGATGTTATAATCGGTGCCAGACACCAGGGTCTTGCCATCCATGGTCACTTTTTGCAGCGTGCTGGGGGAGACGGACAACTTGAAATCATAGGAATTGTCCAGTTCCTTGCCGCCCCGGTCCCAAGACAGGGTCTCGGGCGATACCGCTACTGCGGTTTCCGCCTTGACTGTCTGGCCGTTGATGGTCGCGGTCACGCCGCTGGACAGGGTGTACGATGCCGGTTTGATGGCCAGATTGGCGCCGTTGGCCTTGATGATAGCCGAATCGATCGTGCCATAGCCATTGACCGTGCCGCCGGCCTCCATGGTCAGGGTATTGATGCGCGCCGAGCTGGACAGGCTGATCGCTGACGGGCTCTTCATATCCACATTCCAGACGTCGCTGTTGAGCGTCAAGGTCGTGGCGTTGCTGCCATTGACCGTGATATCGCTAAAGCCGCCCGCTGATACGTCGAGCGAGCTTTCGGTGAGCGAAGCGGTCGACTGCACCTGCACATTGGCGATGTTGGTTTTGCCGGTAGCGGTCACCTGCACCAGCCGGTTCATCGACGAGCCGACAAAGATGACCGTGGCATCGACGTTATTCAGCGTAACATTACCGCCCGAAATGACCAGCGAACCGTCCACGATCACATCGGACAGGGTGACGCCATCCGAGCCCACGCCCTCGGTGATGTACAGGTCGCCGCCGACCTCCGCATTCGAAAGCGTGCAGCCTTCCGAGATGGTCACATTTTCCACGTCATTCCGGAAATCGGCGCTGGTGTAGGTCTTGCCGTCGGTGCTCAGCGAGTTGCCCAGGTAAGAATACAAAATGCGCGAGACTTCGGCACGAGTGACCGTGTTCTTGGGCTTAAAGGTGCCGTCCGGATAGCCGACAATGTAACCCTTCTGCACGGCGTCGTAGATATACCCAGCGCTCCAGGTGCTCACCTGGCTCTTGTCCGAGAAGGTCAGCTGGCTCGGCGAAACGGCACTTGCTGTGGTGGTCTTGTACAGACGGCCGATGATGGTGGCCGCCTGTTCGCGGGTGACATAGCCTTCGGGGTCCATCTTGCCGTCGCCGACACCGGCGATGTAACCGTATTTTTCCGCGATCTGCACGGTTTCATAATACCAGTCGTTCGGGGTGACGTCGGTATAGGAAATATCGGTCGTTTCGGTGAAATGGAAAGCCCGGTTGATGTAGCGCATGAACTCGGCGCGCATGACCTTTTCATTGGGCGAATAGTCGCCCGTGGTCGCGCTCGGGTTGATGACGCCTTCCTGATTTAAGTACGTAATATATTTTTCTGCCCAGTGGCCGCTGATATCACTTGCGGCCCATGCGGCCGGCATCCCGCACAAAACCAGGGAAGCCGACAGCAAAGCGGCCAGGATTCTTTTTTTCACAATCACTCACCTCTCCTTAAACAGGGTCTTAACATGCGTTTGAAAGCCAGCGGATGGCTTTTTGTTATTATAGCATTTTTCCGGTTTACATACAATCTTTTTTCGGTTATGAGCGGGCAAACCGCACAAATTGCCGTCCTTTGCGACTGATACCGCCCAGCGATTCGATGCGCGCGCGGCCCTTGCCGCGCACGGTGATGCGGTCGCCCACATCCACGTCATGGCCGGGTTTGAGACAGGGCTGCTGGTTTAAAAAGACCAGCCCTTTTTCGATGTATGCCTGGGCGTCGCCGCGCGAGAGCGAAAACACCAGGGCAATCACGCTGTCCAGCCGCAGCGAAGCTACCGAGCCCTCCCCCACCGTTTCGGTGACGGCCGGCACGTGCAGATCGGATAGCGGCTGCTGGGACAGGCTAACCCGTTTGCGGCCCGCCTGGGCAAAGTGGGTCAGCAGGAAATCGGCTACCTCCTGCATGGCCAGGATGTCGGCCCCCCGGTCGCTGACTAGGATGTCCCCCACCATCTCGCGGCTGATCTGAAGCCCCATCAGGGCGCCCAGATAATCACGGTGGGTGAGCGTATCGGCCGGCTGCTTCTCCGCCCGCAGCAGCACAAACGGACTGTCCTCCTTGGCCTGCTCGGCGGTCAGGTAATCGGGATAAAACAGCGCGCAGGTGCGCTCGGCGTCGGCATAGCCGCCCCAAAAGACGCATTCCCGCTCGCCGCCCGCCAGACGGACGGCCTGCTGCACCAGCGCACGCTCGCGCATGTCGAGAAAGCGGGTGTGGGTGGCATAATTGCGCGTGCGGCAGGTTTCCAGCTTGTCCAGCGCAGCGGCCAGCAGGATGCGGTCGTCGCCGTTTGCGGCCAGGGCGCGCAGGATCTCATTTCTTGTCATGGAGTCCTCCTTGATTTTGAAACATTGCACGGTTTCTATTGTAGCCGATGTCAAAATCGTTTACAATAGAAAAAAGACTATCTCGGAAAGGAATCGGTTTTTTATGGTCAAAGACGAAGTGCTCCGCGCCTTGGAAAACAGCCGCGGCCTGCGTATCTCGGGCGGACGGCTGGCGCAGGAATTGGGGGTCTCCCGGGCCGCCATTTGGAAAGCCATCGAATCGCTGCGCGCCGAAGGCATGCAGATTGCCTCCACCCCGGGCGGCGGCTATTGCCTGCCCGCCTCGGACGACAGCTTAACGGCGCCGGGCGTATCGGCCCTGCTGCACACCCACTGCTTTGGACAGGATTTGGTCGTCCTGCCCGAGATCGATTCGACCAATACGGCCATCAAGCAGCAGTATGCGGCCACCAAAGGCGACGGGTTCACCTTGATCGCCGGACGGCAGACCGCGGGCCGCGGCCGCCTGGGACGCTGTTTCCATTCTGCATCCGGGCTGGGACTGTATCTGAGCGTGCTGCTGCGGCCCAAGATGCCGCTGGAACACCTCAACTTTTTGACCATCGCGGCCGCGGTGGCCGTCTGCCAGACCATCGAAACCTGCTGCGGCCTTTGCCCGCAGATCAAATGGGTCAACGATGTGCTGCTCGATGGCCGCAAAATCTGCGGCATCCTGACCGAAGCCTCGATTGAGGGCGAAACCGGCTCCATCGACTATGCCGTTGTAGGTATTGGCATCAACATCCGGCTCGACCGCGAGACCCTGCCCGCCGACGTGCAGGAGGTCGCCGGGGCGCTGGATGACTTCACCGACGTGCTGCCCCGCCGCGCCGTGCTGGCTGCCGAGCTTTTGGAGCAGCTGGAAACCCTGTACGACCATCTTTGCGCTGGGCGAACCGACGAGGTCCTGACCCCCTACCGCAAACGGCTGTGCTATCTGGGCCAGCCCATCCGGGTGCTGTCCCCCCAGGGCGCCTATGACGCCATTTGCCGCGGTGTCAACGACGCCGGCAACCTGCTGGTCGAGCGCCCGGACGGCACCCGCGAAACGCTGCAATCGGGCGAGATCAGCACCCGTCCACTTGTTTGACGGCACAGCTTCCCATTTTGTTCCTTGTATGAAAAAGCAAGCCTGACAGGAAACCTGTCAGGCTTGCTTTTTTCTGTATGGAGCGGCTTTCGCGATGGCATCCGCATCACAGCTCGTCCGTCTGGATGCGGCGCTTTAAGTCCCGCACCTTTTCTTCAATCCGCGCCATCACACGGCGGAAGGTCTCATCATCCTGGCCGCTGGGGTCATCCAGTCCCCAGTCCTCCCGGTGGGAGCACGGAAACGACGGGCACTGCACATTGCAGCCCATCGTGACCACAATGTCCACGGGCGGCAAGTCCGACAGCGGTTTGTTGTACTGCGTCTGCGTCATGTCGATGCCATAGACCTGTTTCATCAGGCGCACGGCATCCGGGTTGATTTGGGTGCCTGGCTCGGTTCCCGCCGAATAGCTTTCAAACACATCGCCCGCCAGTTGTTTGCCGAGCGCTTCGGCCATCTGGCTGCGGCAGGAATTGTGGACGCAGAGAAAGGCCACCTTGGGCCGTTTGCGGCTGGCCGCCGAAAAGGGACAGCGCTTGCCGATGCACTGATTGTTCTGACTGCTGTACGAGCAGACCGGAACCGTGCGCTCCATCTGCACCCCCAAATGCTCCCGGGTAAAATCCACCGCCGCAAGGATGGCCAGCCAGGAATCCCGCTTGCAGCAGCGAGGGCCGCCGGCTTTGCCGATGCTGTCCAGGGCGCAGGCGGTCATCTGGTTGCTCAGTCCCCAAGGCTCCTGTGCCAACGGAGTAGATGCAGTGGCAATCGACAGAAACTGCCCGGCACTGATTCCCGCGCCGCAGGCACCCCAATAGCCGCACGCCCCGCCGGGCACGGCTTGCCCCCGGCTGTACATCTCCCGCAGGGCGGCCTCCAGGTCGAGCGTCCCCCCGGCATTCTTATAGGCGGTCAGCAGAGCCGCCCCCACCATCACATGATGCTCCGGGCCGTGCATGTGACAAAAGGGTAAATCCATCATCCGGCGGACAATGGCAACCGGGTCGGCCGAGATCTCCGCGAGACACAGGCCAAAGATACTGTCCATCCCTTGCGTATGGCAGGCGCTGCATACATAATGCCCGTTGACGCACCGGGTCTTACTGAATTCTTTTTTGTGGCAGATCGCGCACTCCATCTCCTCATCCTGCACCAAATATTCCAGCGGTGCTTTGCAAATCAGACATTCTTCCATGGTATCCTCCGTTGTTTCTCCTATCTTTCCCTTTCTTGCTACGCGAGACGGGCGGCCTCGTGCTGCTTGATGACCGCGGCCAGGGTGTCCGCGGCCACGCGGGACCCCTGTTCGTTCGGATGAATCCCGTCGTCTGCATAGAGGTCTTGCGTTTCCGACAGCTCATAAAACCGCTCGCCTACCGCAGCGAGCAGCGCGTGATTGTCCTGCGCCGCTTTTCGATAGGCTTCGGACAGCTTGCGTGCCATCTCGTCATAGTCCCAGCCCTTGGCCGCCAGCTTGTCTCCCCCCTTCTGATAGGACCAGGTGGCATAGAGAACCGGGACGGCCCCGTTTTCCCGAATCTGCTTGCTCAGCTTTTCCACGCTGGAAAAGAAACTTTTGGGGGATGTCAAGGGGCCGTGGCTCATCTCTTGCAGCACAACATAATCCCAATGTTCATGAGCCAATGCCGCCTGAGTCTGCGCCCCCAGCTTGGTATTTGGATTGAGCTGCTCCGACAGCCGCGCCCCGCCCCGGGTGTGCGAAACCACCTCGGCCCCAGTCCGTTCGGCCAGCATTTGCGGCATGTCATTGGTAAAAATAAAGCTGTTGCCCAGCATCAAAATGCGCATTTGGTCACGTTCCTTTCATGTTTCACGGGGATGCACTCCGGTGTGTTACGCCGTTTACAAAATCGGTTCCATCACAGCCCGGAAATAGCGGTCTAATGTTTCGGGGGACTGCTTCATGCGGCCTTTTGTCCACCATAGCACCATTTCCACAAAACTGCCGGAAATATGATTGATTAAAAAGTCCTGCGGGATGTCCGTGTTGGTTTTCCGATCTTGACTTACGAACTGGGACCGCACCAGGTCATTCAAACGATCTTTGAAGAACCGCAGGAAAATTTCGCTGCTTTCGCAGGAAAGCAGGCCCATGATGGTATTGTCATTTTCCAAGTGTTGCAGCAAGTGGCAAAACACCGATTGCGGGGCGCTTCCATCCGAATACAGCCCATGCGTATGGGCGCCGTCCATCGCGCTGCGGATGATATGGCCAAACAGGGCTTCGCATAGTTCTTTCAGCAAATCATCCTTTGTTTCAAAATGGGCGTAGAATGTGGTGCGGCCTACATTGGCCCTGTCAATGATCTGTTGTACCGTGATCTTGCTGTATGATTTTTCCGCGAGGAGCGATGTAAATGCAGAAAAAATCGCGGCTCTGGTTTTCTGTTGGCGTCTGTCCATACAATCCCCTTCCGCACAAATTGGATAAAATGTTCCATAGCGAACATCCGAGGCGAATGGTCCGTTGTTTTCCGGGCCGCTCTTTCGTACAATAAAAGAGAACAAAGTGTTTGTTATCAAATTCATTGTACGGCCATCTCCCGCGCCTGTCAAGCGGTGGGGATTGTCTTAGATGGGAGGAGATGTTATGTTCAAAAAGGCAACGGATTTTCTTGCCGGGCTGCCCATGACCCTGGTGGCAGGCGTTTTTTTGCTGCTGGATTTTGTGCCCCATGTGGCCGGGGAGGTTGGCGGTACTCCCCTGCTTCCCTTTGACCCCGCATGGGCAACCGTCCTCATCAGCGGCATACCGCTCGTATATCTGGCCGTATGGCGGATGATACATCTTCCCGGAATCCGTAAAATTTCATCCGCGCTTTTAATCACCATCGCCATGTTTGCGGCCATTGCAATCGGCGATTTGTTTGCCGCAGGAGAAGTGGCCTTCATTA
>JAUMSA010000368.1 GCA_031293105.1 Butyricicoccus sp.
CATCCTTTGGGTAGGTTCGATTCAGTACCAGTTTTTAAACGGCTTTGAAGCCGCTGCCGACGATCTGCGACAGTCTGTTAAGGACTTTCTCCCCTGCCATCTTCTAAAACAGGAGTTCACCGCGGTGCAGAACTGCGGCAATGCCTGCACCGTCGTTGGGCGATATCTGACCACTACCGACGAGAGTACCGGTTATTTTATGCAGGTGCAGCAACGGTGTAGTTTTACCTGGGAGCTGATCAAAGGTGAGCCAAAGATCAAGCACTGCCATGTGTCCAACCCGATGGGGGAATTGCAGGTCAAAGAAGGCGAGCGTTTCCCGTTGGTTATGGGCGAGATGGCACGGAAATATCAGCTTCAATGGCTGAACAAGAAACAGGGCAACCGGCGCATTATTGTGACGGACAAAAACGATGTGGTCCATTTTCTTGCCCCGTCTGAAGTGATCTACGCACAAGCAAACCGGCGAAACAGCGTGATCCACACTAGCTCCGGCGGAGAGATACAGGCCCGTATGAGCATTACGGACTTCCTTGCGGCCGCGGGAGACGGTTTCAGCAGCATACACCGAAGCTACGTCCTGAACAACGCCTACATCTCCCGCATTCAGAAGCGGGAGGTGGTCATGGCGAATGGCAGTATCCTCCCCATCCCGGAGAAGCGTTACACAGAAATTCGGGACAAATTAGAAGGTATTTACAATCTATAAGGCGGATAAAATGCATAAACTCAGATAATACGCCTGCTTTTCTCGGAAAATCTCGTTTTTCGTTACTGCATAGAAGTCATTGGTTTCCGACCAGTTGACATGACAAACAGCATCCAATATACTAATTATGAGTTAGTAGGCAAAGGAGATGGGACAAGGAATATCCCCCTTGTTCCGCAATCGTACTACGGGTACCATTTTCTTTTGCCAGATAAGGTAGGATGTTATGCGGAGAGTACAACGGAGCCTATGAGAACAGGTAGCAACGGCAAGACACAAGGCGGTGTAGCAATCGAAGTCTATCCGTCCTTCTATAATTTTGGCGAGGTAGAGTCAGGATATGAGCCGGTAGACCCTGTGCGCTTTATCATTCGAAACACCGGTAGCCTGCCGGTAAAAAATCTGAGCGTTTCCATCAATGAACGAGATATCGAGAAATACTGGCTGTGTCTCGCCCATACGGCGGACACTCTGGGATGCGCTCATTCGGATGATTGTACAACCTGTTTTTTTGTTTACCCGTGGGACCGATTGGAGTGCGGGACACACACAGCCAGTCTCCACATCCAGGCAGACAATATGGATTCCGTCCAGGTTCAGGTGTCTTTCACGGTATGCCCAAAGAAATCTTTACCCGCATCTTCCGATTTGCTTGCTGATACTGCGGCTCTGGAATAGAACAAGGAGGTAGCCTATGCACACGAACGCGGAACAAAAGAAAATACAACCGGCCAGAGATGCAATAAATACGGTGTCCCAGTCTGACGCAATGGCCAGAGAAACCATCCCCAACTCCGCCATGGCTTCCCTGATGGGACAGGCTTCCTCCGGCTACGCGACCCCGGATTTGGAAAGCCGGATGATGGCTCGTGTGGCCAGTGTACAGGAGCGTCCACAAGCCCAAATTCCCCAGGCAGAGAACGAGGCGGACCGGCTCTCTTCGGCGATCAGCGCCGGGACCCCGGAGTCCGTCAAGTCGGTTATGGGCCAGCGGATGGGGGCGGACTTTTCCGGAGTACGCTTCCACACCGGCGCTGCGGCTGCCGCCAAGGCCGATGCCATGGGCGCCCGGGCCTACACCAGCGGCGCAGACGTGTATTTCGGAAGCGACGGATTTGACCCGTCTGTGGCCGCTCATGAGCTGGTCCATACCGCCCAACAGGGCATGGTGGACAGCGGTGTAGCTACGATGTCCACCCCGGTAGGCGGGGTACAGATGGAGCCCCTGACCCTGAAAAATCGCAGCTTTACCTACCGAAAGGACATGGAGTATCAGACCTTAGTCAAATTGGTGGGCGAATACAACAAGGCCAGCGGAGACGATAAAGCGCGGTTGGAAATGGCTATCATGGACAATGCATCCCGGTACATTCAAAAGCACAGCACTGGGGAAAAGGCCAAACACAAGGGCCGCACCGCCAATCTGGAAAATCTAATCTATCAGCTCAGCACGCAGAACGGGAGTGCCGACAAAGCTGTGAAAAATGTGGCTGCCATGCGGGGCAGACACGCAGACGGCACCATAACTGAGGGTCTGTCCGCCCTGGAGAGCGGCGTAACAACGGGGCAGATGATGGGACAGAAACTCAGTCCTGCCATGCAGGCCATTATGACAGAGACCCTAGCCAGCAACGATAAAACGGTACTGCAGGAGTCCACGGGAAACGGCTTCCATCTCAGTCACGACGTGGCCGGTGGGAGCATGCTCAATGTGAACACTAGAAGAATGCATGACGCTTCTTCCACAGCCGCGCTGCTGCATGAGATGACCCATGCACAGATCTATAATACCTATGGCTCGACCATTGCCGCCACCGAGGAGCAGCGGAGAAATTCGGGGTATATGCAGCAGGAGGAAAAACGGCGGACACACCTCATGCAGGATGGTTTTAAGGCTGCCATTCTAGCCGATATGGATAGGCCCGACATCGCATCCTTCCGAGCAGGACTTAGCAGTGTTGCGGGAGCGAAGATCACGTATGGCCTGGACGGCGGCGTGGTAGCTACTCAGGAGGAGCAGGCTGCCGGAGACGATGCCTACCTCTCCCGGGCGATCGCGGGTGCCACGGATGAGCGGACCGCAGTGCGCAATAACGCAGCGCGGGCTGACTGGGATCGGTATGTCCAATCCCTGGAGGCCCATGACAGCATGCGCAGGGGAAACCTGGGTGGAGCCCAGGACGAGTCGAAATTCACACGGAATCACGGCGCTGCTATGATTGAGCATGACCCTGCCATCGTCGAGCACTTGATGAATTTTGAGCTCAATACCCAAGCGCAGAACCGCGATAAATCCCAGGCTTACCGCATCCTGAAGGCGGAGGCGCTTCGCGGCCATGCCGCTAGGCACAACGCGATTCTGCAGAGAAGACTCCAAGGCTGACGGAAAGCGCATACCAAACTCATTTATTTTCTGCCCTCTCGGGTGCATTGTTTTTCATCCTAGATTTTTTCACTTTATTTTGATTCTGTGGGCGATCCGGTTCTGGAATCCAAGCCCGATCGCTCCCACCAAAAAAGCACTCCCTTTCGTG
>JAUMSA010000094.1 GCA_031293105.1 Butyricicoccus sp.
CTTGTGCAAATGATACAGAAAAACACGAAAAAGCTGTGATTTTTTTAACACTGTGCGGAAAACGGACATGATTTTCAAAAAAAAGGCCTTTTTCCGCCCGCATTCTGACCGCAAGATATTTTTCAAAGACGAAATTTATGCTATGATAGTAGGGAGAGAAGAAGTTTTAGAGATGGATAGGAGGGAAAAACGTCCGAATGCGTTACCAACAACGACAATATCCGTTTTATAATCCCAACCTTGTGCGGATGAACATGGGAACCCTGGATTTTGTGGTCAACTATGCGGACATGCTCGACCAGACCTGCGTGGAATTTCAACATGTGCATGACTGCTACGAGATTTATTACTGCCTGAGCGGGATGCAGCACCTCATGATTGATGGGGAGCGGCACGTCCTGAGCGCTGACTCGTTTGCCGTCATTCGTCCTGGTGTGCATCACTACACCATGTATGAACCGACGCTGCTCAAGCAGTATGTGGTGTTTGTCTTTACGCCGCCGACCGTCAATTCTGCCAAGAGCCGCAGCAAAGGTGTGCAGTCGGAATTGGATTTTTTGTCCGCAGCCTTGCGGTATTTTGATCAGCATACGCATTTTATTTGCAAAGACCGATTCCAAAGCAATAGTGTGCTCAAAAAATTGGGCGAAGAGATCAGCTCCGAACTGCCGGGCAAAGGGCAGATGATCAATGCCCTGTATCAGGAATACCTGATTACAATTTTCCGTCATCTGGTATCTGCCAAACAGGAGGAGCCAGCACCCTCCAACATCAATCTGGCGATCGCCATGACCAAGTACATGCATGCCAATTACAACAAAAATATCTCCCTGCAAGACATTGCCGATGTGTTCTATGTGTCCCCGCGGCACATCAACCGCGTCTTTGAGGAATATTTTGGGCAGAGTTTCAAGCGCACCCTGAACATATAACGTCTCAACTATGCCAAAAATTATTTGATCGATACCAACTATCCGGCCGAAAAAATTTCCGAATTGGTCGGTTTTTCCTCTCCGAAGATGATGTATCAGCTGTTTAAAGAAATCGAAGGGATGACGATTTCCGAATTCCGGGCCCGTTATCGGCAAGAACATTCCTAAAAAAAATCCCCTGCTTTCCGTTTGTGGTGGAAAGCAGGGAATTTTTTAGTTCCAGTTGGTGACCGGGCCGGAAGGCCGAGAGTTGGGGGAGGTGCCGCCATCGGCAGTTGTGAGGGTGACCTTCATGGAAAGGTCGGAGGACGAGCCGCCCTGCACGCTCAGGGTCAGGGTATAATTGCTAGTTGTCTGGTCGGTCTCCAGCGTATAGGTCGCGCCGTCGGCCTGGGCCTGACCGGTGACCTGCGCACGTTCGACCGCACCGTTGGCCCCATAGGTCAGGGTGATGCGGTAGCCGTTCGCCGACAGGACGGCCTGACTGCCCGAAGCCTGGAAAGCGGTATCGCCATAGGTGGCCTTGGTCTGTTCTAGGAAGGTGCGCACGGTCTGTACGGTCGCGTTGGGAGCGCCTTCCAAGTCAAGCTGCTGTGCCAGGCTGGCGATGGTGTCGGCAAAGTGGTCTTCGGCCGGGGCAGCCAGCAGGCTGCCGCCCGCCTGTCCGGCAAACGAGTCAAAGGGGAAGGCCATCCAGCCGTCGGATGCAGCGCCTAACTCGGTCATCAGAGCGCCCGACAGATAGAGGGTGCCATCGGCGCGGCTGAAAATCGCCTGATAGGAGGTGTTCGCCAGGCTTTTCAAAAGCGATTCGATCTCACTATCAATGACATCCGCGCCTTCGTTCTTTTCAATCGCTTCCCGCAGGGCGGTCACATCGGTCTGCACCTGCCCGGCCAGCTCGGAAGCATCGGCGTTGGACGAACCGGAAACCGTACCGGTCAGCCGCACTGGGAGATTGCCCATTGCGGCCTTGTACTGCATATCAAACGAGAAATCACCCTGCACCGCCTGAGTGGTGTCCGGCGCAGTAAAGTCCAGGTATTGGTCCATGCGGCCAAACGAAGCGGCATAGGCGTCGTCCGCCAGCGATGCGACATCGACAATCAGTACGGTCTGGGTTGACTGCACCCAATCGACACAAGCGCCGAACGCCTCCGACGCGAAGCGAACCGGCACATAGGTCCGGCTGCCCTCAATAAAGGGGGCCGCGTCGGTAGAAATGGTCTGGGTCTGACCGTCCTCGGTGATGGTCACATCGGTCTTGCCGATCTGGAAGCGGACATTCCGGCCATCGCGGGTGGCTGTGACCGTCTGGGTCGCGTTGTCCCAGGTGACATTGGCATCCATCTGTTCAAAGATCGCGCGGAAGGGGACATAGGTGCGGTCATTCCGCAGCAGGGGATAGGCGTCGGTAAACGCGACCGCCTGGTCGTCCACCTTGACTGTGATGTTGTTTGCCGCCTGGGCCGGGATGCTCAGCGCGCCGAGCAGCAGCGCCGAGCAAAATAACGTCCCCAAAGGACGGAAAATGGCATGTTTCATGGGAAAAACCTCGCTTTATTCGGAAAATTCAAGACGCAATGCCGCCGGCGTCCGTTAAATTAAGGGTAACACAAACGCCGGGGAAACACAAGGGCAAAGGAGGGAAACGGTCGAAAATCCAATTTTAAAATTGTTTCACAGTCCATTCATAGTATGTTCATAATTGGCAGGCAAGTCGATGGTATACTGTACTCGTAAAGCAGAAGAGGTATACAACATACCGGACATTCTATTTTACCCCTAACCCC
>JAUMSA010000166.1 GCA_031293105.1 Butyricicoccus sp.
AGATGTGTATAAGAGACAGCTACTGTGCCAAGGTGTTGCGGCTTTTTTATTTTCAAAATTTCTGAAGTTCAAAAAAAGATGCCGGTAAGCGTAAAATAGCGGAGTACCTTTCCCCCTGTGGTAAGATAGGAGTAAAAAGACAGGGGGCAGAGAGGTCATGAGTGAGGAAAAGCGAATCTTGCAATGCCTGAACTGCGGGCAGCCGTTTGAGCCAACGTGTCATATTACGCGGCAGAAATTTTGCTGCGACGCATGTCGGCACAAATACAATAATGCCAAGCGGCATTATGATGTGCCAATAGATATCTGCCCAGGCTGCGGAGATATCGTGGAGCAGAGCGGAGAACGGGGGCGGCGGAGGCGGTTTTGCAGTGACCAATGCCGGGTCAAATATCATGCTCGTAAAGTCATGGAACGACGACAGGCAAGAGAACGAACAAAAGCAATCTGCCCCAATTGTGGGAAGGAGTTTCAGGCAGAATGGGGCACAGGAAAACAACGGCGGTTCTGCAGCGACCCGTGTAGGATCGAATGGTGGGCAGCGTATCACAAAGCGAATCCCAGCACAGAAGAACCGGCGGAGACATGTGCGACCTGTGGAGCACCGCTGCAGGGGAAGCAAAAAGGCCAGAAATATTGCAGTCGGTTTTGTTACCTGTTGGCGATGGACCAGACACATGTGGAAGGGACCTGCCAGTGGTGCGGTCGTCCAATCACTACCACCGCTGGGGTAGAGCGGACCTATTGCAGCCGGGAATGCGCGGCGGCAGGCCGGTATGCTTTGCGGGGATTTCGCAAAGGAAGCCATCGGATCAGTGCCGCAGATACCCAACTGTGGCTGGAAAAGCTGACTCAGGCCACCAGAGCGAGCAAGGGCGTCGTGCGTGGGAAACGTGTCCGTCTTGTGTGTGGAACGACCAGTATGTACACCGGCCTGGACGGATTAACCGCGATCATCCGCTATCATCTGCGGTGTGACCCATACGATGGGAGCGTGTATGTGTTCCGTGATGGGACCGGGAGTATGCTGAAGTATATTGAATGGGATGGTCAGAGTTTTCAACAGGGAAAACGGCGGGCTCAGAGCGGCACATACCCCTGGCCGAAAGGAGAATCCGGTCGTGTGGTTGAGATCAGCGAGAAAGAGTTTACATATCTTCTAAGTCAATCTATTGTGCCGTTTAAATCCCATAAGTAAGATATTTAAAGAAGCAAAAAAGTGCTGTAATGGTTGAAATTGCAGTACTTTTTTGCTATAATTTAAGCATGAAAACACAAGAGAGAAGTGCGACGGAGTGGCGTGCGCTGCTGGATAAAAAAGAAGATGAAATTGCATTCCTGCATCGGCAGGTCGATTGGCTGACACAGCAGCTTCGGCTTGTACGAGGGCAGCGTTTTGGTGCGTCCAGCGAGCAGACACAGGCGATCCTGGAGCAGGTGTCTCTGTTCCATGAGGCGGAATCGGAGTCGTGTGAAAAGATGCCGGAGCCAGAACTGGAGCAGGTCACATACAAACGGAGAAAACAGAAAGGAAAACGAGAGCTGGATTTTTCTGGCCTTCCTGTGGAACAAGTCATCCATGAACTGCCGGAGGCCAAACAGGTCTGTTTGGAGTGCGGTGGGAAGCTGCATGCCTGCGGTCATGAGGTGCTGCGCCGGGAACTAGCCTATGTTCCCGCGCAATATAAAGTGGTGGAGCATGTACAGACGGTATATGCGTGCAGGTGCTGTGAAAGGAACAGCGACCATGCCTTTCTGCGGAAAAGCGAGGTTCCCGCCCCACTGATTCCTGGAAGCGGGGTGGCTTCACCAAGCCTGTTGGCCCATATTATGAACAGCAAGTATACGCTGGCCCTTCCCCTTTACCGGCAGGAACAGGAGCTGCAGCGGAGGGGGCTGTCGATTTCCCGGCAGACTATGTCCAATTGGATCATCTATGCGTATCAGCATTATTTTTCCGGCCTTTTCCATGCTCTGCACCAGGAGCTGCTGAAGAGTGAGATTCTCCACGCGGATGAGACCACGTTGACCGTGCTGCGGGAGGATGGCAGGCAGGCCAGGCAAAAGAGTTATGTGTGGGTATATCGGACATCCGGCGATGCGGTGAGGCCGGTGGTGCTGTACGATTACCAACCCAGCCGATCCGGCGTGTGTGCAAGCAATTTTTTGCAGGGCTTCACTGGGCTGCTGCATACAGATGGGTATGAGGCATACCACTGCAAACTGCCGCAGGAGATCACAGTTGCGGGCTGCTGGGCACATATGAGGCGGAAATTCACGGATACATTGAAAACGCTCCCGAAGGATGTCCGGGCACGCTCTCCGGCGCAGGTCGGTCTGGAGTACTGCAATAAGCTGTTCCATTTGGAGGAAGATTACGTAAAACAGAGTCTCTCTTTTCAGGAAAGATTTTCCACCCGGGTGGAATGTTCCAAACCTGTGGCGGAAGAATTCTTTGACTGGGCGAGAAAGGAACAGGAGAAAAACCCCGTACCAAAAAGCATGTTTGGTGCGGCATTGACTTATGCCCTGAACCAACGGAACTGGCTGATGAACGTATTTCTGGACGGACGGCTGGAGCTGTCTAACAATCGGGCGGAGCGCGCGGTGCGTCCTTTTGCTATTGGAAGAAAAAACTGGCTATTCTGCAACACGCCTCATGGTGCCGATACCAGCGCGGCGATATATTCCATTGTTGAGACCGCCAAAGCGAATGGCCTGCGGCCTTTCCGCTATTTAAACTTCCTGCTGGAACGACTTCCTCATGGCTATCCTCCAGAAGCTTGTCTCCCATGGGGGGAAACGGCTCAGTCTATATGCAGATAAAGGCTGCCATTTGTGAAAAATGGCAGCCTTACTCTTCCCTGAGGAGTCCTCCACTATTTTACGCTTACAGATGCCGAACAGGAATTTTTTAAACCGAATGGACTTGAACTCTGAATTTAGATATTTGGGAGCCCACAGTAGCAGCGGGCGCCCTTTTTCAAGCCAAAAAGGGCGCCCGAGTACAGAAAAATTATATACGAAAAATAGAGTCCCGGTTTGTTGGTATCAGAAAATCAACAGGCCGGGGTTCTTCGTTTTCCGGCACAAACGAAAAAGGGCGCCAAGCCCAGGAAAGGACGGAAACAGCCATGGACAACACACAGCACACCTATTTTGCGGAACTTAAACTTGCTCTCCAGAAAGCCGGTTACACCGTACAGCCTGTGGAGGATGGTCACCTGCCAATCGAATGGAACGACCGCAGGCTGTGCCAAGTCACCGAGAGCGGCGGCATCCGCTTCCGAACGGATGATACTACAGACCCTGCAGCAGAAGCGGCTCGAAGCCGGGTCACAGATA
>JAUMSA010000238.1 GCA_031293105.1 Butyricicoccus sp.
AAGAGACAGCAATTATATACGTTCGAATAATTCCTTTGGGAGGTTTGTTTATGAGCACTTCTATCAGCGACGTTCTGGAGTTCATCGAGGACAACGACGTCAAGTTCATCCGCCTGGCCTTCTGCGACATCTTTGGCATGCAGAAAAACATCTCCATTTTACCGGGCGAGCTGATGCGCGCCTTTTCCGACGGCATCTGCTTTGATGCGTCCGCCCTGGCCGGATTTATGAAGGTCGAATCGAGCGACCTGCTGCGCTTCTCCGACCCCACCACCCTGTGCGTGCTGCCCTGGCGGCCGTCCCCCGGGCGGGTGGGGCGGTTCTTCTGCGACATCCGGTATCCGGACGGCCAGCCCTTTGAGGGCGATGGCCGCCACCTGTTGCGGCAGGCGGTCGAAGCCGCGCACCAGAAGAACCTGACGTGCATGCTCGGCACCGAATGCGAGTTCTACCTGTTTCTGCTCGATGAAAACGGCGTGCCTACCCGCATCCCGCACGATGCGGCGTCCTATTTTGATGTGGCGCCCCTCGACCGCGCGGAGAATGTGCGCCGCCAGATCTGCCTGACGCTCGAAGAAATGGGCATCCAGCCCGAAGCATCCCACCATGAGCAAGGCCCCGGCCAAAACGAGATCGATTTCAAATACTCGGGCGCCTTGCAGGCAGCGGACAATATGGTCACCTTCAAATGGGTGGTCAAAACCATTGCCAACACCAGCGGCCTGTTTGCCTCTTTCCTGCCCAAGCCCCTGGAGGGTGAACCGGGCAGCGGGCTGCACATCAACCTGTCTCTCTTCCGCGACGGCAAGAACATCTTCCGCGACCCGAGCGTGGCCCATTCCAAGACCGTGGAATCGTTCATCGCCGGTATTCTGGCGCATGCGCGCGAGATGAACTTGTTCTTCAACCCTCTTGTCAATTCCTACGAGCGCCTGGGCGAGTTTGAAGCGCCGCGGTTCATCACCTGGTCTCACCAGAACCGCTCGCCCCTCATTCGTATCCCGGCTGCTATCGGCAGCCACCGGCGCATGGAATACCGGGCGTCCGACGGCACGCTCAACCCCTATCTGGCCTTTACGCTGCTGCTGCACGCCGGGCTGGATGGAGTCGATCGCGGCCTGACGCTGCCCGACCCCTGCAACATCAATCTATTCACCGCTGACGAGGCCGAGCTGGCCAACTATCAATCGCTGCCCGGCTCCCTGGAGGAAGCCATCGACGCCGCCGAAGCGAGCGAATTTGTACGCCAGATTCTGCCTGCGCGCACCCTGGAAAATTATCTGGCCGCCAAGCGGCAGGAATGCCGCCAATACGCTACCTATCACACGCCCCAGGCAGCCGCTTACAAGCTCTATTTTGAACGCTATTAATCCGCGTTTTCACAACCGACACCAAAAGGGGGAACCCATCCCATGGAGCCTGTACTCATTGCCGCCCCGACCGAAAAAGGCTATGCATCCTTATCCAAAGCCTTAACCGGGCATATGGGCAAATTATCCTGTGTCTGGACGCCGAGCGGTGCCCAGACACGCCGCTGTATTGCGGAAAATGACTGGGGACTTGTGATTGTCAGCGCGCCGCTGTCCGATGAATCGGGGGCTGATTTGGCGCAGCACGCGGCCACGCAGACGGGTGCGGGCGTGCTGCTGCTGGTCAAGGAAGATATTGTCGAAACCTTGCCCCACACCGTGGCCGACGCGGGTGTGCTCGTCCTGACCAAGCCGCTTGAGCGGACCGGTTTTGTTCAGGCGGCACGTCTCGCGCTGGCCACCCACCACCGCATCGCTGCGCTGGAGCGCGAAAACCGCAAACTTCGCGCCCGGCTGGACGACCTGCGCCTCATCAGCCGCGCCAAATGTGTGCTGATCGAATGCTGCGGCATGACCGAACCCGAGGCGCATGCCTATATTGAAAAACGCGCCATGGACACCCGCCAGACCAAGCGGGATGTGGCGCGTGAATTGCTGGAATCTACTCCACCTTAAATTTTGGCTGTCTGCAAGCCCAGGAAGGAACCTTCATCATGACCAAATATATCTTTGTAACCGGCGGCGTGGTATCCGGCCTTGGCAAGGGCATCACCGCCGCATCGCTCGGCCGGCTGCTCAAAAGCCGGGGCCTGAAAGTGGCCGCCCAAAAGCTCGACCCCTATATCAACGTCGACCCGGGCACCATGAGCCCCTTTCAGCACGGCGAAGTGTTCGTCACCGAGGACGGCGCCGAGACCGACCTCGACCTCGGCCATTACGAACGCTTCATCGACGAGGACTTGAACCGCTTTTCCAACCTGACCACCGGCAAGGTGTATTGGAATGTGCTCAATAAAGAGCGCGCAGGCGAATACCTGGGCGAAACCGTGCAGGTTATCCCGCACATCACGGGCGAAATCAAATCGTTCATCTACTCGGTCGGCAAAAAGACCGGGGCCGATGTGGTCATCACCGAGATCGGCGGCACGACCGGCGATATCGAATCCCAACCCTTCCTGGAAGCCATCCGGCAGGTGGCGGCCGAAACCGGCCGCCGCAACTGCCTGTTTTTGCATGTCACGCTGGTGCCTTTTATCGACGGGTCGGACGAACCCAAGAGCAAGCCCACCCAGCACTCGGTCAAGGAGCTGCGCGGCATGGGCATTCAGCCCGACCTCATCATCTGCCGCACCGACCGCCCGCTGGATGACGACATCCGGGCTAAGATTTCGCTGTTCTGCAACGTGCGGCCCGACTGCGTGATCGAAAACCGGACGGTGCCGGTGCTGTACCGCGCACCGCTCATGCTGGAGGAAAGCCATCTGTCCGACATCGTCTGCCGTGAACTGGCGCTTGACGCGCCCGAAGCCGACCTGTCCGACTGGATGGAAATGCTGGGCCGCATCGACGCCCGGCGTGGCCATGTCAAGATCGCGCTGGTGGGCAAATATGTCCGTCTGCACGACGCCTATCTGTCGGTCGCCGAGGCATTGCAGCACGCCGGCTACGAAACCGGCCATTTTGTGGACATCGACTGGGTCGATTCCGAGGAATTGTCCGACGCGACAGCCGACAAACTGCTCAGCCAGGCCGACGGCATTATCCTGCCCGGCGGCTTTGGCGGCCGCGGTGTCGAAGGCATGCTGTGCGCGGCCACTTATGCGCGCACGCATGGCATCCCCTATTTCGGCATTTGCCTGGGCATGCAGGTGGCTGTCATCGCCTATGCGCGCAGCGTACTCGGCTGGACGGACGCCAACTCGTCCGAGTTTGACCCGCACACCGCCCATCCGGTCATTGACCTGATGGACAGCCAGCAGGGCGTCAGCCAAAAGGGTGGCACCATGCGCTTGGGCGCGTATCCGTGCGCCGTGCGACCGTGCACCCGGCTAGACCAGGCCTATGGCTGCTCTGCGATCAGCGAGCG
>JAUMSA010000266.1 GCA_031293105.1 Butyricicoccus sp.
AGATGATTCCTGGCGCGGTCAGCAAGATATCCAGCTTTATGGAAAGCCGCAGCACCAAGAAGCCGGAAGAAACTCCAGCTCCGGAACCATCCGAAGAAAATTAAAGGCATATCCCCCGGAACCTGCTCGTACGCTGTATGAGTAGGTTCTATTTTGTGTTTGACAGATAGGGGGATTTTTCCATGCGGAAATGGCTGCTCGGCGTTTTTCTGGCTTTGCTTCTGACCGGCACGGCCGGTGCGGTCAGTGCGCGCAGTGCGATCGTGCTGGATGCACAGACCGGCGAAGTCCTGTTTGAACAAAATGCCGACGAAATCCTCCCCATGGCTTCGACCACCAAAATCATGACCGCACTGGTGGCACTGGAACAGGGTGACCTTGACCGCACGTATACGGTCAAAAAAGAGTATACGCTGGTGGAAGGCTCGTCAATGTACTTAAAGGAAGGCGAGGAGATCACGCTGCGCGATACACTCTATGGCCTGATGCTGATGAGCGGCAACGATGCGGCGCTGGCCATTGCCGGCGAATGCGGCGGCACCGAAGCCTTTGTGGCAGCTATGAATGACAAGGCGCTCGAACTCGGTTTGGGCAATACCCATTTTGACAACCCCAACGGACTGGACAGCGCCAACCATCACACCACCGCACGGGAGCTGGCCCAGCTTGCCGCCTATGCCATGCAAAATCCGACCTTCTGCGAAATCGTCGGCACGGCCACTTATTCTTCCAATGGCCGCACGATGGTCAACCACAACAAACTACTGCGTCAATACCCAGACGCGATTGGGATTAAAACCGGTTACACCAAGAAAAGCGGCCGCTGTCTGGTATCGGCTGCCGAACGTCATGGCCGCCGCCTGATCGCAGTCACACTCAATGACCCGGACGATTGGGACGATCACATCACCATGCTGGATGCTGCCTTTGCGCAGTTTCGGGAGTATACCCTGCACGAGGCCGGCCAGTTACTGGGCGAGGTCTCCTGTGCGGGGGGCGATGTGACCACCCTTCCCCTATCCGCTTCGTCCACGGTCACCGCCTGGCTCACACCGGAAGAACAGGAGGCGCTCGAACCTGTCCTCTATGGCCGCCCATTCGTGTACGCCCCTGCCACGGCTGGAGCGACCTATGGCACCATCGAATACCGGTTGGGTGACAGCGTGATCGCGCAGGATACGCTGGTCTTTGCCGAAGACAGCGCCATGCTGCCCGAGCGCAAGAACCGCTTGGAAAGAATCATCGATCAAATCCGCTCCTTTTTCGGGCTGGACTGATGCTTCCAAAGAAACGATATTGTGAGGGAATACGATATGAAAGAACGACTGCAAAAAATTATTGCACAGGCCGGCTTATGCTCGCGCCGTACGGCGGAAACCTGGATTTCCGACGGCCGGGTCACAATCAATGGCCGCAAAGCGTCGGTCGGCGCCCAAGCCGACCCGGCGCGTGACCATATCTGTGTGGACGGCAAGCCACTGGGCCGCAAAGAAGAAAAGCGGTACCTGATGCTCTACAAGCCGCGGGGCTATGTGACCACACTTCACGACGAGCGCGGCCGCAAGGATGTATCCCTGCTGGTGCGCAACTGCGGCTGCCGCGTCTATCCGGTCGGGCGCTTGGACTACGACTCTGAAGGCCTGCTGCTGCTGACCAACGACGGCGCGGTCACCCAGCGGCTAACCCACCCTTCCCACGAGGTGGACAAGACCTACCTGGTCACCGTCCGGGGGGACCTGTCGGGTGTACCCGGCCTTTCCGAGCCCATGGACATCGATGGGTACACCATCCGACCGGCAACGGTATCCATCGTCAGCCAAGCCGAGGGGCAAGCCCGCCTTCGTATCACCATCCACGAAGGCCGCAACCGGCAAATTCGCAAAATGTGTGAAAAATGCGGGCTGACCGTGCGGCGGCTCAAACGCATCTCGGTGGGTTCCATTGAACTTGACCGCACCCTTGCTCCGGGTACATGGCGCGAACTGACCGCCAGAGAGGTCGAATATCTGCGCGGCGTATAGAATATCCAAAATTTTCAATTTCTTGATTTTTGCATGATTGCCCCGAAAGAACTTGCATTTTTGCAGCAAGCCCGGTAGAATAAACAATAGGAAATTCACAAAGGGAGCGTACTCGATCGTGAACGATCTAATGACCAAAATACAGACCAATCTATCCGGCTTTTCCAAGGGGCAGCGCCTAATTGCGCGCTACATTGCCGAACATTATGACAAGGCTGCGTTTATGACCGCCAGCCGGCTGGGCGCCACCGTGGGCGTGAGCGAATCGACCGTGGTGCGTTTCGCCACCGAACTCGGCTATGACGGCTATCCCCATCTGCAAAAGGCCTTACAGGAAATGATTCGCAACCGGCTGACCGCTGTACAGCGCATGGAGGTCGCTGGAGACCGGATGGGCAATCGTGATGTCCTGGAGACCGTACTGGGGTCGGATGTGGAAAAAATCCGTATGACATTGGACGAGTTGGACCGCGACGCGTTCCACCAGTCGGCGGATGCGATTGTGCGGGCGCGCAGAATCTATATCTTGGGCGTACGCTCAGCATCGGCGCTTGCCAATTTTATGGGCTTTTATTTTACGCTTTTATTTGAAAATGTCCGGGTTTTGTACACCAACAGTGTCAGTGAGATTTTCGAACAAATCCTGCGCATCGGGCCGGACGATGTGTTCATCGGCATCAGTTTCCCCCGGTATTCCCAGCGCACGCTGTCGGCCATGAAATACTCCAAGGACCGCGGCGCTAAGGTTATTGCCCTGACCGATTCCCGGCTTTCCCCCCTAACCCGTTACGCCGATCATACCCTGATCGCAAAAAGCGATATGGCCAGCTTTGTCGATTCGTTGGTCGCGCCGCTATCGGTCATCAATGCTCTGATCGTGCAGGTCAGCCTGGGCCGCCAGGAAGAGGTGGAATCGACCTTCAATCAACTAGAGACCATCTGGGACGAATACCATGTGTATGAAACCGTGGAAGATGAATAATCCACTTGCGGAAACGTCAGGTTCCCCTGGCGTTTCCAGTTTTATTTAAGAGAGGTTTTTATACGTTGTCTACTCCAACGATCGCAGTCATTGGCGGCGGCGCAGCCGGCTTGATGGCTGCCGGATTTGCGGCGCAAAACGGCGCCTCGGTTCTTTTATTTGAAACCAATGCCAAAGTTGGCCGGAAAATTTATATCACCGGCAAGGGCCGCTGCAATGTCACAAACAACTGCGATGTCCCTCAAGTGTTGGCCAATGTGCCGGTCAACCCTCGCTTTTTGTATTCGGCGCTTGGTCAGTTTTCTCCGCAGGATGTGATGGCCTTTTTTGAATCCCATGGCGTACCGCTCAAGACCGAGCGCGGAAACCGCGTGTTCCCGGTTTCCGACCGGGCAGCGGATATCGTGGACGCCCTCTTTGCCTTTGTCAAAAAGCAAGGGGTCCGGATTCTATTTCACAGTGTGCAGCAGGTGCTCGCTGAAAACGGCACCGTGCAGGGTGTGGTAGCGGATGGTAAGACCTATCCGGTCGACCGCGTCATTGTGGCGACCGGAGGGGCGTCTTATCCCGCCACCGGCTCCACCGGAGATGGCTATCGGTTTGCCCGTGCTCTGGGGCATACCGTGGTGCCCCCTCGCCCGTCGCTGGTGCCGCTGACCGAAAAGGGCACGGTCTGTCAAGAGATGATGGGCCTGTCCCTTAAAAATGTACAGGTCACCGCCTATGAGAACGACAAAAAGATCTTTGAGGATTTTGGTGAAATGTTATTCACCCATTTTGGGGTGTCCGGCCCTTTGATTCTTTCGGCCTCGGCTCATATGCGGCATTTTGGGAGCAAAGAATACCGCCTTGCCATTGACCTCAAGCCCGCGCTCGATGAAAAAACACTCGACAAGCGGCTGCTCGGGGATTTCGAAAAGCACAAGAACAGCGATTTTATCAACGCCCTGGGCGATCTGCTGCCGCGCAAGATGATTCCTGTGGTCGTGCGGCTGTCCGGTATTGATCCCCATGGTAAGGTTCACTCGGTGACC
>JAUMSA010000373.1 GCA_031293105.1 Butyricicoccus sp.
GAAGGGACAGCGTCAGAACGAAGGGCGCAACCAATATTTTCAGCAGTATCTTCATCATCAAAACTTCCTTTATTCTTTCTATCTCTATTTTATCATGCTGGTAGTGTCAACAGGTCCCTTATTGTACCTTATCCCAAAAGGGGGTTTATCTAAAGATTTTATTTCACCGCATAACCAGTGGTTTTTTGCACTGAAGCTATGTAAGAAAAACCCGCTGATTCTTTCAAATCAGCGGGTTTAGATGGTGGACACTGGGGGGCTCGAACCCTCGACCTTCCGCACGTCAAGCGGATGCTCTTCCAGCTGAGCTAAGTGTCCGTATAAAGCGGACAAGCCGCTTTATTCTTCTTCGTCAGATTGTAAATCCGAAAGATCGAATTCCAACTCTTCCCCACACGCGGTGCAGGTCATGGAACCTTCTTTCAGCATATCGTCATCGAGATAAATGACCTCGCCACAGGTGGGACAAATCACCTGATATAAGTCCTCTTCGGGTTCCAAGTCATCCTCTTCTTCGTCGAGAAAATCCTCGGTAATCGCGGACAATTCCTCATAAATATCGTCGAGTTCGTCCTGCAAGGCATCATTCTGCTCCTGCAAGTCGGTCACGCAACGCGCCATATCTTCCATGGCTTCCAACATACCGCCCAGAAGTTTGCCTTCCTTCTTGTCCGGATCGATATCCAGACCTTCGTACAAACCGCGCAGATATGCGACACGTTCAGAGATATTCATATCCATGCCTCCTTTGTTGGTAGGCGAAACGAATTAACCCTTGCTGCGTTCGAGATATTCGCCCGTACGGGTATCGATCTTGATCTTATCACCCTGCTCGATGAACAGCGGAACCTGTACCGTGGCGCCGGTTGCGACCACCGCCGGCGTGAGGTGATGGTTGGCTGTTTTGCCCTGGAAGCCCGGGTCGGTCTCCATGATTTCGAGTTCGACAAAGAGCGGGGGTTCTACGGCAAAGACATTGCCCTTGTAGGACAGTACCTTGACGTTCATGTTTTCGGTTACGAAACGGAAGTCATCGCCCAGGGTCGACTTGTTGATGGGCAGTTGCTCGTACGTTTCGGTGTCCATAAAGTAGTAGAGGTCGCCGTCGGAGTACAGGTACTGCATTTCCTTGCGCTCTACGTAAGCCGGCTCATACTTGTCCGTGGGGTTGAAGCTACGCTCGGTGACAGCACCAGTGATAACATTCTTCATTTTTACGCGAACAAATGCCGCGCCCTTGCCCGGCTTAACATGCTGGAATTCAACTACCTGCAAAACCTGGCCGTCCATTTCAAAAGTTACGCCGTTTCTAAATTCACCAGCGGAAATCATAAATCTTAATCCTCCAAAAGCACTGTGAACAAGTGCGACTTAATTTCTAATGCCTTTTTATTCTACCCTATTTCCTGTGTTTTTGCAAGTCTTTTTTTCATGGAAATCAATTTTTCTTTTCTTATGCCTTTGGAAAGCCGGTTTCCACACGAAAAAGCGGGCCGGAAACACAATCGGTTCCGGCCCGCCGAGGGTTTGGGTTAACGGCAGCAGCAATCGTCGTTGCTCGAGCAGCATGTATTGTTGTTATTGCCGCAGCAGCACCAAATCAGAATGATGGCAAACAGGATGATGATCCACCAGCAGTTACCCTCGCCCAGCGCGTTGTAAGAAGAACACATAATCTAAATCCTCCTAATCAGTGATTTCATTACTATACTATGGTCGGAGGACGCAATTGGTGCGGGGTTTCTGAGAAAAAATTTACGGGACCTGTCCGGTGACGGCATCGAGCTGGCTCTGGGTGAACACCCCTTGGGCGATCAAACGGTCACACAGGCGGGTATTGCTGTCTTTGCACAGCAAAAACAGGGTCTGATAGGAGGTATACACCATATCGTCGCGGTACAGGGTGCCGCGCGAGGTGATCTGCTGCTGGTGGCTCTGGGTCAGGATGCCCTTGGTCACTGCCGTATCGGCAGCGGTCTTCCAAGCGAAATCCCCTTGGGAATCCTTATATCCGAGCGCACGCAATAAAAAGGTCATATAGTCGTTGAGCGACAGGCTGCGCTGGGAGCCGTATTCGGTGGCACTCATACCGCTGGTATATCCTTTGGCATACGCATAGGCCACATAGCGGTCGGCCCAGGCCGGGACATCCTGGAACGGATGGGTGCCGGTATATGCCGCCGCCTGCTTTTCTTCGCCCAGCAGACGCAGCAGCATGACCAGCCCTTCAGCACGGGTCGAGGCGCGTTCCAGTTCATACCCGGCATTGCTGCCCGAAAACAGCCCCAAATCGCTCAGGGCATCGGCATAGATGGTATATTGTGCAGTATAGCCGCCGCCTGTACCGGCCGAGGTGGTATAGTCCCCCGCCAGACGCAAGCTGGCCGGGGAGGTGATGCTCACCGCGGCGCCGCTTTCAGAAGCCAGGTACAATTGATTGCGGGTCAGCGCTGTCCCGGCTGGGGCGGCCTTACCGGTCGTTAAGTTGATGAGTTCGCCCGATTTTACGCTGGCCGAACCGCTGACCAGGCACAGCTCGGCGCCCAGGGAGGCCTGTATGGTCGAGCCGCTGGAAAAGGACGCGCTCGTCATCCGTCCGGCCAGCAGGGCCGCGACCTGCTCGGCCAGTGCGTTCTCGACTTCCTCGTCGGTATACTGCCCCTCGGCCGAGGACAGCATCTGCTGGGCTGAGGCCTGCGCGGCATCCAGTTCACTTTTTGAAATTTCGGCTGCCTTTGCGGTGATGGTACTGCGGTAGGTGCCTTCGGCATAGGTCTTACTGACCAAAGGGTCAGAAGCCGAACCCGCCTGCGACAGTGCCAGCGCAACCGAACCGCACACCAACAAAGCGGCGGCAGTTGCGGTCAGCGCCCCCGGAAGCCGTCCATATAACTTACTCATAACATTGAAATCCTTTCGGAAATATTCCGCAGCATGACGGCCAGTTGCCCTGCGCCGTCATTTAAGAATAGTATACCCTTGACCGCCGCTTGGGTCAAGGCGACCGTCCGGTTTATCAGATATTCCCATCCGGTACCACCAGGACACCGTCCCCCTGCACGGCGGTCACCAATCCATCCAAATATTCGTTCTTGCGGCACCCGGCAAACGCCGTACGCACCGGGAAGGAATAGGGCCCATGGCCGCACCAGAACCCGTCCTTATCCACATGCTCCCAGAGCACCGGAAGCCGCTGCCCGATGAAGCTTTCCAGATAGGCCTGCCGGGTGCGCTGCGCCACCTCCTTGGCCCGCGTGGCGCGCGCCTGCTTGTCGGCCGCCGAAAGCTGCCCATCCATAGCAGCCGCCGGGGTGCCCGGCCGCGGCGAATATGGAAACACATGCACATCCGCCAAGGCGCATCGCTCCAAAAAGGCAAGGGTCTCGGCAAATTCGGCTTCGGTCTCCCCCGGAAAGCCGACAATCACATCCGCGGTAATGGCGCAGTGTGGAAAACTTGTCCGCAGGGCTTGGACATTTTCTGCAAACTGCGCGGTCGTATACCGCCGCTTCATGCGCGCCAGCACGGTGTCGCAGCCGCTTTGCAGCGACAGATGAAAATGCGGCATCAGATTGGGATAGGCCGCCAGCGCGCAAAAGCGTGCATCGGCCGTGCGCGGCTCAAGCGACCCCAAGCGGATGCGGGTTTCGGGCACGGCCTCACACACCTGCCCAATTAAAGAAACCAGATCCCCCTCGGGCAGGTCGCGGCCATAGGAGGAGATCTCGATGCCGGTCAGCACGATCTCATGCACCCCGGCGGCCGCTAGGTCTTTCGCCTGCTGCACGGCCTCCTGTGCGGGCAGCGAACGCACATGCCCCCGTGCGTACGGGATAATACAATAGGTACAATAGTTGTCGCAGCCGTCCTGTATCTTTAAAAGGGCGCGCGTGCGGCCGCGCGGCACGCCGGGCGGCAGCGGCTCAAACACGGCCGTGCGTTCCCGGAAATGCGCTGGGTCGGCGTGGGCCAATCCCTTTTGATATTGTTCGCATAGGTCGAGCACCGCCGCCCGGTCGCTGGTGCCGCACACCAGATCGACCTGCCCGGTCGCATAGAGCTTGTCCGGCTCCATCTGCGCCATGCAGCCGCACACGGCCAAAACAGCTTTCGGGTTTTCCCGGCGCAGCTTGTGGATGGCACGGATGTTTTTATGGTCGCTCGACGCGGTCACCGTGCAGGAGTTGACAATGCAGACGTCCGCCCCTTCGGTGACGATCTCATGCCCGCGCGCTTCGGCCAACTGGGCCAGCGCTTCCGACTCAAACCGGTTGACTTTACAGCCCAGTGCAAAAAAGCGGAATTTCATGAATGGTCCTCATTTCCCTTGAGATTTCTTCATTATAGCATACAAC
>JAUMSA010000377.1 GCA_031293105.1 Butyricicoccus sp.
CCTATGAAGTGATCGAAAATGCGGCGGAAATCGCCGACATTGCCGACTGCGATGAACAAACCGCTGCCGCCATCCGCTTCATGGTTTCCAAGGGTTATTTCTCGCTGGACGATGCGGGCAACTTTGACCCGAACGGCACGCTCAACCGGTATATGTTCTCCGAAGCACTCGTGCGTATGTTCTTCGCGCTTGACCGCAATTTGACGACCTCGTTTACTGATGTGCCGCAGGACAGCCCCTATTATCCGTACGTGGCATCGGGTGAACAGGGTGCCATTATCGAAGGCTTTGAGGACAATACCTTCCGTGGTGACAACGATGTGCTGCGGGAAGAGGTCATTGCGCTGTGCAGCCGCACGCTGGCCGACAAAAAGGGGTACAGCTACCCGACGGACACGGCTGCGTATCTGACCTTTGATGATGCGGATGCCATTTCCGATTGGGCACGCGACACGACCGCACTGGCCGTGCGCGAAACGCTTGTAAATGGTACTGGTACGCTGGCACCGCAGCAGTCCATCTCCCGCGGCGAAGCCGCGCTGCTTCTCTATCGGCTGTTCATGCTGCTGTATGAGCCGCCGGTTGCCGAAATGCACTTTGACGGCTTTGAGGATGCCGGAAGTGCTGACAGCGGCCTGCCCCCTGTGGCCCTTGCCGTCGCAGGAATTGTTCTGCTGGGCGGCGGTGCCGCTGGTGTCGTATATCGCCGCAAGAAGCGTGCCCCGATGCCGCCAAAAGACGACAATACCTCTGACGACAAACCAAGCGAATAAAGAAACGGCGCCCCGGATTCTGTGAACGAATCCGGGGCGCTTTGCATACGGTGTGGCGGCAAGGAATTTTGCTTTCATACGGTTCTACCGCCTCTCAGCCCAGCTTCTGTATCATACGATAGGTCAGCAAAATACTCTGCTCCACCGAGCAGTTTTCCTGCGGAGACAATTCGGTTGCGCTGGTGCCTTTCATGATGCCGTGCTGCGCCAGGGAGGCAACCGCTTCCTTGGCATAGGCGGAAACACGTCCTGCATCGGTATAGCCTGCCAGGGAGCTGCCCGCAGACAATACCGGTTCTCCGGTCTGCTTCTGGATGTAGGCTGCTGCACGCCACAGCATCGCAGCTAGCTGCTCACGCGTCAGCGAATTTGCCGGCGAAAAGGTGGTATTCGAGGTTCCGCTGACGATGCCTGCGGCATAGGCTTTGCGTACGTCCAGATCGCTGCAATCAGCAAAGGTGGAAGCGGGCGCGACAGGCAGGGTTTGGCCGGTTGCCTTCTCTGCCAGCCGTACCGCCAGCTGGGCAAATTGCAGGCGGGTCGCGTTATCCTGCCAGCCGGGATCGCCGTTCAGTTCGGGAATCAAGCCCGCAGCATCGGCTGCACGGATTTCCGCCTGTGCCCAGCTGCTCGGTGCAACAAAGGCGGCGAGTTCTGCCTGTGTGGGGGTGCAATATGCGGGATATAACCGCACCAACTGCCAGGTGCCGTCGGTGTTTTGCTTGACCACAGCGGAATAGGCATACGAAGACTCGGCTGTAGTGATCGAAAAGTTCGCACAATACCGGTTGCTGCCCAGAGAATACAACTGTTTGGGCGTACCACTTAAAGATTCTAACTCAATATTACTGCCACGCTGCGGCCAGCAAAGATAAAATACGCCATCATAATAGAGGTTGGAATAGCCATAATCCATTTCGGTCGGCTGATGATCGGTCGCAAATTTGCTGTAATCGATCATTCGGCCAAAATACTGCTGGGTCAGCTTGGTGAAGTCCGCCTGTGGGAAAGGATTATTTGAAATTGGGAAATAAGTGTCCATACGGAGACTTTCGAGCAACGCTACGATTTCTTCGTCAGACGCTGTGCGGCTGTCAAAACCGCGCGATGGATGATAGGAGGAAGTGCGGCTATCGTCAATACCGGCAACACAATATAAAAAGTCGTCAAACAGCGCCTTGCGCTCGCTTGAGGAAAGCGAAGACAGCACATCCTTGTAGCCATCCAACGTCATGTCCAGTGCCGCGAGTACTTCATTGCTGACCGAATGACCACCTGCTTGCAGTGACATGGTTTTGCGAAACGCATTCTGTAGCTCTTCAAACTGCTCCCGACTGATATCGCTTCCATTGTGCTGGCAGGAATACTACTCAATTCCTTCATACCAAGCGCTGGTCAGATTGTCTGTCAGCGTCCACGTTCCGGCACGCATCGTGAAGTATGCAATGACCTCATCACCGCCGATCGGCGTATCTTTCATCAGGTAGCATTGGCCATCCTTTTCGGTGAGAAACACCGATCCGCCAGCGCCTCCATCGCCCCGTCCAAGCAGGGTAGCGCCCCGCCAGACCTCATACTCCGTGACCTGGTCTGTCCCATTCCAGACCAAAACCAGCTCGTCTGCCCCGTCGCTGTCAAAGTCAACCAGATACGAGCTGGCGTTTGGCCTGTTATTGATCGCTTTCAGGTACGCGCTCGCATCCCCGCTGTCTACCGCCGCGTTCGCCGCTGGCAGCATGCTCGTGGCCAAGCTGGCTGTCAACAATGTTGCAAAAATCTTTTTTTTCATCCCGATTCCCCCGTCGATCATAAGATTGAATGATACGCTGCTTTCATAGTATAATGTAAACCGCAAAACGTCAAGCAAACTGCTGGATTTTGCGTTTCGGATTGCCTGAAAATTGATCAAAGACCGACGGAGTTCCGCCGGTCTTCCATGGATTCGCTATATGGCTGCAATTACTGCGCTTTTACGAAACGGTCATATACCCGGTAGCAAAGCAGGATGCTTTCCTCCACCGTGCAGTTCTTTGCCGGGGACAGTGTGGTAGCCGAGGTACCGCTCATAATACGGTTGGCAGCCAGTGTGCCTACCCACTCGACAGCCCATGAAGATACCTGGTTTTGATCGGCAAAGCCGGCGAGTGAACCGGTATTGGGCGCAATCACGGTTCCGCTCTCCTTTTCCACATATCGAATCGCGCGGAAAATCATCGCTGCAATCTGTTCACGGTTTGTCGTGGTTTTGGGGTCGAATTTCTCCCCGCCGACACCGCTGACAATACTAGCTCGTGATGCTTTGCGGACGGACGGATTGCTGCTGTCACGGAACGTGTCCTCCGGTGCTGTGTCCAGTTCGCGGTCCAACATGACCTCTACACCCTGCACCACCAGTTCGGCAAACTGCTCCCGGGTGATTGCGTCCGTATACGCCGGATTGCCGGTCAGTTTGGGGATCAAATCAGCTTTCCCCGCAGCGTCCACTTCGGCTTGTGCCCAGCCGCTTGGGCCTGCGTTCACGCCCTCCTCAAACTGTACTTCAACCTCGGTCAAATCCTGCTTATTTGCCGTCCACGCCAGAGCCGAAGTCGCCAGCATGGATACTGCCATTGCGCTGCAAACCGCGCGCTTCCATAACATCGAAGATTTCATTTGTTTTCCTCCTTTTTCATTTTGCGTTGCCTTGGCAGGCGCTGTGATAGACTTCATTGGCGCAAATGGTATCCTGCGCGTAAATACCGTTCTGGTACGAGATCGAGGACAAGTCCCGCTGTGACCGTGCAAATTGCAGGGTGTTCTTCAGCCAAGTGTCACCCGGCACGCCATCACAGATGGTATGAAATTGAGAGGCAAGGCCTTGCGGCTTGACATAGCTCTCATAGGGGACGGTGTCATAAAAAGCATGCAGATCGGCGTCATCCGCAAAGGTGATAATGCTTGCTTCGGCATATTCCTCGAGCAGAGCGCTGGAGCCGACCGACTCCCAGACACCACCAAACATCCCTTCGTGAACAATGCCGGTCATTGCCACAGGATATTCCTTGCTGGCTCCGGCTGCCAGTTCATAGGGGATAAAGGCAATCCCCGCCTTGCCGGATGCTCCCTTCTCATTCATTGCCGCCAGCGCAATGATACCGGCATCTGTGGTCTTGGCCGGATTGGTAATGGTGACATACATCTCACCATAATCGGCCATATCAACACCAAAGCCTGTGACC
>JAUMSA010000381.1 GCA_031293105.1 Butyricicoccus sp.
TACAACCATGAGCGCATCCAGCTAAAGACTGGAGAGGCGCCGCTTGCGCGACGCCTCTCCGCTTAAAACTCAATCTTTCCTACCAGGGCTCTTTTTCGTACTGTCCGCACAATCTGGGGCAGTCCACTGTGCGGATGCAGGGGGATTCTTTCATGTTTTCTGCAAGATGGTTTTCCATTTGTCGGTGCAGTATTCGGCCAAGGAAATCAGGTAATTGACCAGCCAGCCGATGGGTACGGCGAACCAGACCAGTGCTACACCCAGCCGCGGAGCTAGGCAGACAGCAATTAGGACCCGAAGTCCCAGATTGACCAGGTTTGCCAGCGTGAAAACCGGCATATCGCCAGCGCCGCGCAGCACGCCGTCGGTAATCATTTTGAATCCCAGCAGCACAAAGAACCAACTGATAAACCAAGTATAGTCCATCCCGGTTTGCAGCGCCGCCGGGGTACCGTCCTCCCCGAGAAACAGGGTAATCAGGGGGCGGTAGGTGAGTTGTAATGTTACACACAGGACAATGGCAAAGCAGATAATCACCCGATACGCGAGCCGATAGCCCTGTCGGATGCGGTCAATCTGGTTGGCGCCCAGATTTTGCGCGGTATAGGAGGCGATCGCATTGCCCATCGCAACCATGGGCACAAAGCAGATGTTTTCAATGCGTACCGCGGCCGAATATCCGGCCAACACTTCGGCGCCAAACCGGTTGACGACCGACTGCACAAGCATCATGCCGATGGATACAGTGGACTGCTGCAAAATGGTCGGAAGCGCGATGCGCACCATCTGCCGCAGTTCGGAAAAGTCGAAGCGGTAGGGGTGAGCAATGGCATAACTGCGAATCGTGCGCAGGAAGATGACAAAGGACGCAAGTGCGGAAACCCCTTGCGCAATCAAGGTCGCCCAGGCTACCCCGGTGACCCCAAGCCCCAGCACACAGACCATATACAAGTCGAGCAGGATGTTGAGCACCGAAGAAAAAATCAGTAACCCGAGCGGGATTTTTGAGCGACCCAAGGCATTGAACATGGCCGACAGGATGTTATACATAAAAAGAAAGGGTAGACCGAGAAAATAGATCTGCAAATAAGCCGTTGCATCGTCCAGGATGTTGGTGGGTGTTTGCAACAAACTCATGATCTGCCGGCAGAACACCAACCCAAACGCGCTGAGCACCAGACTGAGCACTAGAAAGGACAGCAGAGCCGTGGCAATCGAACGTTTCATTCTCCGGTAATCACGCTGGCCAAAGGTCTGACTGGTGATGACCGAAGCGCCCATGCCGCCGCCCAGGGCAACCGAAATAAACACATTGGTCAGGGAATAGGAGGCACCAACGGCAGCTAGGGCATTTTCGCTGACAAACCGCCCGACGATCACTGAGTCGGCCATGGTGTAAAACTGCTGAAACAGGTTGCCGATCAGAATCGGAAATGCAAAAACGAGCAGTGCCCGCAGCGGCCGCTCGTGCAGAAGATATTCTTTATCCATAAAACCCCTCAATCGTCTTTTTCTTTATTGTATCATAATTTGCCGAAAAAGGGGAATCCATTCGGCTTACCTCCGGCAAACAAAAAAGCACCCCGCATTTTGCGGGGTGCTGGATGCCGTCCTTACAGGCGGATGAGTTCATACTGACGGGTGCCAAGGCCGAGCTTTTCACCGTGCTCGAGTGCCGACTGCCAGTTGGTATCCGGATGCGCCGCGTGGAAATGGTCGTGGGCATCGTGAATATGATGGCGTTCATGCTCATCGAACAGCAGGCTTTGCGGATTGGCCGGTGCAGCGTTGACGGCATCGACGCAGGCCTGGTCCAGTGCAATCGGGTCAAAGGAAGCAAACATGCCGATATTCGGAACCAGCGGCACGTCGTTTTCCGCGTGGCAGTCACAGTTCGGGGATACATCGATGACCAGCGAGATGTGGAAGCAGGGACGGCCATCGACAACCGCCTTGGTATATTCGGCGATTTTGCGGTTGAGGACAATGTTGGATTCATCATATCCGCAGCCGACCGCGTCGGTCGGGCAAACACCGATGCAGCGGCCACAGCCGACACACTTGTTGTGGTCGATGTGCGCCTTTTTATCGGTAATCGTAATCGCGCTATGGGCACAGATACGCTGGCACATGCCGCAGCCCACGCAGGGCGACTGGTCGACCTGCGGTTTGCCCGCATTGTGCATTTCCATCTTACCGGCACGGGAGCCGCAGCCCATACCGATGTTTTTCAGGCAGCCGCCAAAGCCAGCGTTTTCATGTCCCTTGAAATGGGTCAGGGAAATAAATACATCGGCATCCATAATGGCTTGGCCAATCTTGGCTTCCTTGACATATTCGCCGCCTTCGACCGGGACATAGGCTTCATCCGTACCCTTTAAGCCATCGGCAATAATGACGTGGCAACCAGTGGAGAAGGGGGAAAAGCCGTTGACATAAGCCGAGTCCAGATGATCGAGCGCATTTTTACGGCCGCCGACATAGAGCGTGTTGCAGTCGGTCAAAAATGGCTTACCACCACGTTCCCTAACAAAATCCACAACCGCCTTGGCCCAGTTCGGACGCAGATACGCCAAATTACCCGGTTCCCCAAAATGGATTTTGATGGCGGTAAATTTCTTATCAAAGTCGATTTCTCCCATGCCGGCGGTCTTCATCAGACGGGTAAGCTTTTGCGGAAGATTTTCGGTCAGCGTGGTGCGGAAATCGCAAAAATAAACCTTAGACGGATTCATATCCTTCATTCCTTTCTTGTTCTTCTCAGTCCAGTATAGCATTGGATGGCGGTCGGATGCAACCGAAGTCGGGGGAAGAATGTAAATTCTGGGGGCTTGCACAAAATCAGAAAGCTTGGAGTGAACTCCAGCTCGTGCAATTTGTTTGCATGAAAAAAGCGGGACCCAAAAGGGCCCCGCCAGGGTTCATGAATTAAACTTCTGCCTTGATCTTCTTGAGCTGAGCAAAGCGCGGCAGGCCGTCTTCCTTCGGGCCTACGTTGTCGCCAGCGATCAGCGGCATTGCGTACTCGATGAACTTCTCGGTTACGCCGTTGCCTTCTTCGTTGATCCAGTCGCGCGGAACCTTCTTCTCGGTGTTCGCAACTTCGGACAGCGGAAGCAGTTCGATTTCGCACTTGTAGCCGTTTGCGTCACGGGTGCACTTGAAGCCCGGCATAAAGTCGGTCTTGCCAGCGATTGCGTTTTCAACCGCAGCCTTACCAGACATGTAGGACTCGTCTACGTCGGTCTTGGAAGCGCAGTGTGCAGCGCAGCGCTGCAGCAGGGACAGCTCGATGCCGCGAACCTTCGCGCCGGTCTCGCTCTTTACCTTGTCTGCCAGCATAGCAGCCAGGCCGCCGAGCTGAGCATGGCCGAAGCCGTCGGTTGCAGAGGTCTTTGCCTCGGAAACGAAGGAACCATCTGCATAGTGGATGCCTTCGGAAACAGCTACCAGGCAGTTGCCCTTTTCTGCGTAAACCTTCTTGACGTCGGCAATGAACTTGTCCATGTCAAAGTCGGTTTCCGGGAGGTAGATGAGATCCGGACCTGCGCCCTTTGCGGTTGCCAGGCCGGAAGCTGCGGTCAGCCAACCAGCGTGACGGCCCATGATCTCGACGATGCAGATCATGCCAGTGTCGTATACGCGAGCATCCTGATAGATTTCCATGCAGGAAGTTGCGATATACTTCGCAGCCGAAGCAAAGCCCGGGCAGTGGTCGGTGCCGAACAGGTCGTTGTCGATGGTCTTCGGAATACCCATAACGCGGCATTCGTAACCAGACTTCATCATATACTTGGAAACCTTGTTGCAGGTATCCATGGAGTCGTTACCACCGTTGTAGAAGAAGTAACGGATATCATACTTCTTGAACATCTCCAGGATGCGCTTGTAATCGGTATCGTCTACATCCGGATCAGCCAGCTTGTAGCGGCAGGAACCCAGAGCCGAAGACGGGGTGTACCGCAGCAGCTTCAGCTCTTCGCGGTCTTCTTTGTCGATATCGTAGAGCTGATCGTCGAGCAGGCCCTTGATACCGTGAGCCCTGCCGAATACGCGGGTAAGGGAATCCGAATCGAGCGCTGCTTTGAACCCACCGAGAACAGAAGAGTTGATGACCGAAGTCGGGCCACCGGACTGGCCGATGACGCAAGCGCCTTTTAATTCACTCATTTTGAAATACCTCCTAATAAACTTATCAACCCAAATCTAGGCGTTCCAAGTCATTCACATCATACCATAAAACGCGTGGAAAATCAATTTCTTTTCCAGGTTTTCTATAAAATTTAGGTTACTCAACAAAATGGGAACAAAAAGCTTGATTTTACAACGTTACACTGGTAAGATAATGTTAGGATTGCTTGTGAAAAATGAAGCAAAATCAAATTCATTCGAAAGGAAGTTATTAAAATGCCATTAGTAACTACTACCGAAATGTTTAAGAAGGCATACGACGGCGGCTATGCTGTTGGTGCTTTCAATGTAAACAACATGGAAATTGTCCAGGGTATCACCGAGGCTTGCCAGGAGCAGAAGGCTCCGGTTGTTCTGCAGGTATCCAAGGGCGCGCGTGCTTACGCAAACCACAACTACCTGGTTAAGATGGTTCAGGCAGCTGTTGAGAACTGCCCGGAAATCCCGATCGCTCTGCATCTGGACCATGGCGATTCCTTTGAGATTTGTAAGAGCTGCATCGACGGCGGCTTTACCTCGGTTATGATCGACGCTTCCTCCAAGTCCTTTGAGGAAAACATCGCACTGACCAAGCAGGTTGTTGAATATGCGCATGCACACGGCGTTGTTGTCGAGGCTGAGCTGGGTACTCTGGCTGGCGTCGAGGACGAAGTTGTTGTAGAGGCAGGCCAGGAAAGCTACACCCATCCGGAAGAGGTTGAGGAATTCGTATCCCGCACCGGCTGTGACTCGCTGGCAATCGCAATCGGTACTTCCCATGGCGCATACAAGTTCACTGCTGCACAGTGCACCCGCAACGAGGAAGGCATCCTGGTTCCGCCCCCGCTGCGTTTCGACGTACTGGAAGAGTGCATCAAGCGTCTGCCGGGCTTCCCGATCGTTCTGCATGGTTCTTCTTCGGTTCCGCAGGAATTTGTTAAGATGGTTAACCAGTACGGCGGCAGCATGCCGGATGCAATCGGCATTCCGGAAGATCAGCTGCGCAAGGCTGCAAAGCTGGCGGTCTGCAAGATCAACATTGACTCCGACATCCGTCTGGCAATGACTGCAACCATCCGTAAGCACTTTGCTGAGCATCCGGCTGACTTTGACCCGCGTCAGTACCTGAAGCCGGCTCGTCAGGCTGTTAAGGACATGGTTACCCACAAGCTGATCCACGTTCTGGGCTGCAACGGCAAGGCCTAATTTTGCTTCATTAAACAAGCGTTTGCAGGGAAAGCGGTACCTTGGGTGCCGCTTTCCTTCGTTTGTGAAAAAACTTTCTCGAAAACGGGAAAAAGGTGTTGACAAAAGGGGAAAGCTGGCGTATGCTAATCAAGCTGCTTTTCGGAAGCGGCGACCGCGAAAAGAAAACTTCGGAAACAATGAAAAAAGTTGTTGACAAAGGGTTTGAAATGCGGTATACTAAATAAGCTGACCGAAAGGATAGCGAACCGGCTCGAAAAGTTCCGAAAGAACTGGATAAACTGAATTCGAGGTTGAAAAACTTCGAAAAAAGTTAAAAAAGTTCTTGACAGAGTGAAATGAGTCTGGTATAATAAATAAGCTTTCACTCGAAAGAGCGAAGCGAAAATTGCACCTTGCAAATTAAACAACGAAATGCTTACTTTAAATAGTATGTGACGAACCTGAAAATTCTCGTTGAGTTATACTCAAAAGAATCCAAACAGAAGTCGGAACTCTGTTTTAAAAGAAAAACCGACACGTCAGACTCTAAAGTCGATTAGATGAGCTTTTAGCTCTTTTAATAACATTTTTAGAGAGTTTGATCCTGGCTCAGGATGAACGCTGGCGGCGTGCCTAACAC
>JAUMSA010000339.1 GCA_031293105.1 Butyricicoccus sp.
TATATTACAGCATATTTTACCTTGGAGCTCACTCCCTTTCTGTGGATTGCAGAAAATCCCGCAGCAACTCATTCTCCATTTTCAAGCGTTCAATCTCAGCTTCGTAGTATTCAATGCTGGATTTATCTGGCTCGGCTTTCCGGGCCTTCCCTTGGGTTTTGGAATAACCCCTGCGGCAAGTTTTCTCTGCCTGCGGTTATATCGGGTGATGCAGTTTCTTGTTGATTTATAGCTAAAACCCAATTTCTCCCCGATTTCCCGCAGGTTCATTCCCTGCTCCCGCAGTTTCAGTATTTCTTTCTCATGTTCTTGAATATGACTGTATTTTCTCGGCATAACAAAGACCTCCTGTGGTAGTTCCATTCTACCACAAGAGGCCTTCTTTTTTCATTGTCCGTTTTTACTGGTTCGGTTCACCAGCCGGATGCGTCTTTTTTTTATGGGAAAAGGCCGGAAATGGGGAAATTTTCCGACGAAATTACCGCTTTTTGGGTGTTGCAAGAATGTAATATTTCACTTTGTTTGCATCGCTTGCTGGTTTGGACGGAAAACGGTATAATTTGAGGTAGAAACTAACCGACAAGGGGGATATTTCTATGAAAAAATACCTTTTGTCGATCCTATTCGCAGCAGCTATGCTGACCGCGTCCGCCGCGGCAGCCGATCTGTTCCCGGTGGAAAACATCGCGGCAGACGGCTACACCAGCTGGGGCTATATGGACGAATCGGGCACACAGGCCATCCCGTATCAGTATACGAGCGCTTCGGCGTTCAACGAAGAGGGCTTTGCAACCGTGACCGACAACACCGGCTGCCTGGCAGTGATCGACGAAACCGGCAATTCCGTCATTCCGATGCGCGCAGCGCCCGAAGAGGTGGAGTTTGGCGAAAACGCCATTGCCTTCCGCTATGACGGCTATACCATCTATTTTGACAAGCAGGGCCAAGAGCTGGCCGAGGTGCCGGGGGCTGCTGGCTTTCTGTCCGACGACGGACTGCTCGCTGTGCAGGCTGAGGACGGCGCCTGGGGCTATATGTCCAAGAACGGCACCCAGGTGATCGCACCCGCTTACCGTCAGGCGGGCGAGTTCTCGGACGGCTATGCGGTCGTCCAGCTGATGGACAGCCCAGGTTATGCAGTCATTGACACCAAGGGCAACGAAATCCGGCTGCCCACGGGCGCAACCCCGCTGTATATGGAGGTTTACGGCGGCAAAATTGTGATTCTCACCAACGGCAACCGGCAGGCGCTCTACACGCTGCCTACCGAGCCGGAGACCGAAGCTGTGGAGCCTGAGACGGCGGCCGAGGAGCCCGCAGAAGCGCCCACCGGCGCATTCCTCACCGACTACATCTACCAGGAGCTTTCGGCCTTCCACGACGGATATGCCATGGCGCGGCAGAACAACCGCTGGGGCATCATCTGCCTGGATGGCAGCACCGCCGTACCCTTCCAGTACAATTACATGTCCTACATGGGCGAAGGAGTTTATGCCGTCCGCTCAGGCGACGGCTCGGTGGCGGCTATTGACGCCAGCGGCGCGATCATCTACCGCACTTACGGCTATGTGGGTGGGTTTGACACCATCACCCACGGCGTGGCTTGGCACGGCACGATGGACAATGGCATCATCTTTTTCTCCAAGGTCGGCGGCTACATCACCAAACTGACCAACGCCGAAAACCCGACCATCCTGACCGATGACATCGCGCTCGTGACCATTGGCGGCAAGCGGCAATACGTCCGCCTGCACGATAAAAAGACCCTGTATTCGCCCGACCGGTCGTATGACCTGGGCTATTGCAAGATCACCACGACTTCGTATGAAAAATACCTGGGCACCGACCAGAACGGCACCGAATACGGATGGCAGGTGACTTATCCGGTTGTGTCCGGCATGAACGACCGGAGCGTACAGAATAAGGTCAATGCCGCGATTGAGAACTTCTTCCTGTCCGGGCCTTCGGCCTCGGCCCAGCGCCTGTCCTTGACCGGCAGCTATGGCGTGCGGCTGGTGGGACGGCTGCTTGTCGTGTGGGCCGGCTGCATCAGCGGCACGGGCGACGGTACGACCGTCTGGAACGACAACGTGGTCATTGATCTGGCGACCGGGCAGACCTATTCGGCGGTTACCGACCTGTTTACCAAGGACTATGCCGACACGGTCATCGACCTGTTGCCCGAGGACATCCCGTTCTATCTGTTCAGCTATCCGCGCATCACCGACCGGGGCGTCAGCTTCTTCTACAACGTCCCGCAGGACAGCGCAAGCGGCCAGCGTGCGCCGACCTCCAAGGAATACGCGCTCACGTTTGACCAGCTTCGCGCGGTGCTGCGCACCGATTCCGAATGCTATAAGGCGCTCAATGGCAACGCCATGGGCACACTTGACCAGTATACCGGCTATGCTGATGTACAGGAAGGGCACTGGGCTTATGCGGCCATCCAGACGGTCACCGAAGCCGACCTGATGCACGGCGACGATGGGAAGTTTGAGCCGGATGCCGCGATCACCGGTGCCGAAGTGGCTGCCGTAATGGTGCGTCTGCTCGATATCGATACCAGCGCCATTGCGCCGCCAGACGGCGCACCCTGGTACTATGTGGAGACCACGGCCGCTCAAAATTCCGGCTTGATGGAAGGCCTGGGCAGCCCGATCGAATATGCCGCGCCCATGACCCGCGAGGATGCCATGCAGGTGCTGGCCAATATGCTGCAAAGCCAGGGCGATACCGCCCTGACCGACGAGGAGGTCGAAGCCGAACTCGCGCCGTTTACCGACGCCGATGCGATTCTGGACGGCCGCCGGGCGGCGGCAGCCCTGTGCGTCAAGAGCGGTTTGGTGGTCGGCTCGGAGGGCAAACTGGAACCCAAACAGACCTTTACCCGCGCGCAGTTCGCGCAGATACTGAGTTTGCTGCTGTAAAGCAAAAATCCCTGAAAGCTCTGCTTTCAGGGATTTTTCTTATTCCTGGGCCTGTAATTTGGCCGCCGTGTCGGCGGTAATCAGCGCGTCGATGACGTCGTCCAAGTCGCCGTCCATAAACTGGTTCAGTTTATACAGCGTCAGTTTGATGCGGTGGTCGGACACGCGATTTTCCGGGAAATTATAGGTGCGGATGCGCTCGGCACGGTCGCCGGTGCCGACCTGGTTCTTGCGGTCGGCCGCAATGGCTGCGTTCTGCTTTTCCAGCTCGGCCTCATACAGACGGGTGCGCAGCACGCGCATGGCCTTGTCCTTGTTCTTATGCTGGCTGCGTTCGTCCTGGCATTCGACCACCATGCCGGTCGGCAGATGGGTGATGCGGATGGCCGATTCGGTCTTGTTGATGTGCTGGCCACCCGCGCCCGACGAACGGAAGGTATCGATCTTAAGGTCGGTGGGGTTGATAGCAAAGTCGACTTCCTCGGCTTCGGGCAGCACGGCCACCGTGACCGTCGAGGTATGCACACGGCCCTGGCTCTCGGTTTCGGGCACCCGCTGGACGCGGTGTACGCCCGATTCAAATTTCATGCGCGAATACACCTGGTCGCCGGAAATCTGAAACACGACTTCCTTGCAGCCGCCCAGCTCGGTCTCGTTGATACTAAGCAGTTCGACCGTCCAGCCGCGCTTTTCGGCATACATGGTGTACATCCGGTAGAGCGAATGGGCAAATAGCGCCGATTCTTCGCCGCCCGCGCCGCCGCGGATTTCCACGATGATGTTTTTGTCGTCGTTGGGGTCGCGGGGCAGCAGCAGCACTTTCAGTTCGCCCTCCAGCCGCTCCAGATCGTCCTTGGCCTGCCGCAGCTCATCCTGCGCCAGTTCCTTGAGGTCTGGGTCGTTCAGCATTTCTTCGGCTTCCGCCTTTTGCTGTTCGGCCGCATGGTAGGCACGCGCGGCTTGTACGATGGGTTCCAGGTCGCCGCGTTCTTTGAGCAGCGCCGCCGCCGCTGCCGGGTCGTCATACAGGCCGGGCGCCGACAGGCGGGCTTCCAATTCTTCAAAGCGGTGAATCACCGCATCTAGCTGATCGAACATAGAATGTTCCCTTTCTTAAGAGGATTGCGCCCGCCACTGGATGAGTGCCTGGGCGATGCCCTCGATGATTTGTTGTTGATAGGCCGGGTCTATCATCCGGCTTTCCTCGTCCGGATTGGACAGGAATCCCATTTCCAGCAGCACGCAGGGCACTTCCGACCAGTTAAAGCCGGTCAGGTCGCGGCGCTCGGTAAGGCCGCGGTTTTTGGCGCCCGTCTGCGCCGCGACCGCATCGACCATCAGCTGGCCGAGCGTCCGGCTGGGCTGCACGATGGCCGGGGTCCCCAGCAGGTCGCCGGCGGGGATTAGCACCGAAACCCCATGCACCGACCGGTCGTCGATGCCGTCGGCATGGATGCGGATGCAGCAAGTGGCCCCGGCGTTATTGGCGATTTGGGCGCGCTCGATGTTGGACACCGTGGCCTCGTTGGTCTCCCTGGTCAGGATGACCTGGGCGTCCAGGGCGGTGAGCCTGTCCCGCAGGCCGAGCGCAACTTGCAGATTGAGCGCTTCCTCGGTGATTTGGTCGCCTGAAGCGCCGCTGACATAGGCGGCCTTGGTCTCGTCCGACAGCGGGGAGACCGGCTCCTGGGCGTAGGCATCGGTGATGCCATGGCCGGGGTCCAGACAGATCACCATACCCGCCAGCGGGCCGGGGGTGGGTTCGGGTTCCGGGACCGGCTGCGGTTCAGGTTCGGGCATCGAAGAAACCGCCCCGTCCGCTGGGGCGGACGAGGCAGCCGGTGCCGAAGAGGAAGCCTGCGGGGCAGCGGTGCAGCCGGTGAGCAGCAGCGCCGCCAGCAGGAGGGGAAGGGCGCGCATTACAGCCACCCCTTTTCCTGCTCATACAGGACAATGGTATCGATGTTCTGCTTTTCCAGTTTGGAGAACCCGTCCTCGGTGAACGAGGGGTCGGGGCTGTACCAATCGTAGTCGTCGAAGAAATCGGCCCATTCTTCGCTGTTAAACACATACCCGTGACGGGCAAAGGTCTCGTTGCGGATGATGTCGATTTCCCGGCGGGTCAGACGGTCGAGGTCGGCTGTGGAAATGGCAAACTGGTCGAGCGGCCAGAAATGCAGGTCGGGCTCATCTTCGGGGATGACCCCGCCGGTCGAACGGGTGCCGGTCGAGGGCGAATAGAACAGATAGCCGCTGTCCGACGCATTGAGCGTTGGGGTTTGACCCGAGGGGGTATCGGTTTCGGGCGGCAGGTTGTTGGAGCGGATGGCGTCAAACGTGCGGCCATCAATGGTCACGCGCAGCGCACCGCCTTCGCGCGGCAGCAGGCCCAGGGTGACTTGATCGAATTGAAGCTCCAGGCTTTCCGGGCAGTGGCTCAGATCGTAGATGATCTGTTGGGAGGAGGTTTCATCGGTGAGGGTGGTTTTGAGCATTCCGCCCTCGGTCAGCAGGGAAAAGCGGTAGCCGCCCGCCGACCAGTTGCCCGTGTAGTCGCTCCAATCGACCGTGTCGGCCGGGAGCGCATCATCGTCATCTGCGCGGTCGGACGCGTTGGGTACGGCTTCGGAAAAGATGCTTTGCGCACCTGCCTCGTTGGAAAAGTTCATCCACGGCCGGAATAGGACGAGCGCCACCACGATGGCGGCGATGATGAGTAAGATACCGGCCAGGATGGCGAACAGCGCCAAACGGCTTTTTTTCGGGGGTTCGTCCGGACGGTAGGTTGGACGAACCGGCTGCGTGGGCTGTATGGGTTCTTGCGCCGGGCCGGGAGCTGCCGAAGCATCGTCCACCGGCTGGCCGCATTGGGTACAAAATTTGGTCCCGTCGGGCAGCTTTGCGCCGCAATGGATACAAAACATGGTTTTCGCTTCCTTTCTCGATGGGGGTACATGGCGGCCATGCGCGTACACATGGCTTCCATGTGCCCCCAGGGACAGAAGTGTCCTCAGGGGGAATGCCGCCGTATGGGTAAGGCCGCGGCCAACAAAAAGGCTAGGCCAAAGACCCACAGGCACACGCCGTCCAGCGTCGCACCTTGCAGGGCGCGCAGCAGCCAGGAGGGCGGCAACAGGCGGGAAATGGGGGCAGCGGGCGCAAACAGGCGCGCTGCGTCAAAAAAGATGGGGCAGAGCAGCAGGCAGGCGGCTGGCAGGAAGGGCAGCAGGGCCGACAGCACATGCCGCACGCCACGCACCCGCCCCAAAACAAGAGCAAGTCCGGTCAACCATAAAGCATAGCCCAAAAGGGCGGCGAAACCGGTCAGATTTTGCAAATCGCCTGCAAAAAAGAGTTCGCTGAGCGCATAGGCGAGTACGGCCAACACGGTCTGGGGCAGCATCTGCGCGGCCGCGAGTCCGGCACGCAGGGCAAAGGGGCCGGAGACCGCCGCCGTGCGGACAAACCAGCCGTCCGCGCGTACGCTGTCCAGTTCGGACGCCAGCAGCAGGGCGGACAGGAACAGAAAGACCGCAATCAGGCCCTGACAGGCCGCCTGGGCTGTGGCTGCGCCCAAGTTGGGCGCCTGCCCGGCGGTGCCGTCCACGGTTACGGTGTCCAGCTGCATGGCGTGGGGCGCCCCGGCGCGGACGGTTTCCCGCACGGTTTCTAGTTCGGCGCCGCGGGCGAGATCGTTCTGGGCGGCATAGTCGGCCGCCAGATCGGGTGCGCGGACGTGGTACAGCGCCGCACAGAAGGCTTCCCGCAGCAGCGGGGCCATGGTCTCGGCCGAGGTCTGCACCATCTCGGCCAGCCGGCCGGGCCGGGTCTGGGTCAGACGGTCGTCAAACTCTGGGTCGGCCACAAAGCCGCACACCCATTTGCCGGCCGCGACCTGCTCATAAATCTCGGTTTCGGTGGCCGGGTGGAAGATGACATAAGACGCATCGGAAGCGTTCAGCCGCTCCCACAGCGGCTCGGCATAGGCCGAATCGGCGGGCAGATAGACCCCGGCTTCCAGCGGGGTATTGAGACTGTCAGGCGGCAGCAGCAGGCCGACCAGCAGCACGGCCAGCGGCAGCAGCACCGCGCCCACAATCCGGCCCGGCTTGCGTTTCATCCGGGCCAGTCCCACAAGCAGGCAGGCGGAAAAAGCTTTCATGCGCCGACCTCCTTCCGGTGCCGCCGGTGGGCGGCAAACAGCGTGAGCGCCCAAAGGGCAGCGCCGCCCACCGCGAGCGCGAGCACCGCCACCGGTTGTGGATCATACCCGCAGGTCGGACTGAGCGCCAGCGCCAGCAGGCGCACCGGGCTGAGCGGCAGCAGGGCGCGCAGCGGCCCGGGCAGCAGGGCAGGGGGCAGGATGCCGCCGCCCAAAAACAGGGCAGCGGTTGCAAGCAGGAACAGGGCAAGCGAGCCGGTGCCCGCGTGGCCGGTCACCACGGCGCAAATGCCCGCCAGACCGGCGGCAAAGACCGCTCCGGCCAGCACCCCGGCCCAGGATACGCCGCCAAGCGCCGCCAAAGCCGCGCTTAGGGCGGCGGCCAGCAGCACGGCACAGACGCTCAGCGCCGCCAGACGCAGGGGCAAAAGCGATTGTCCGACCCCGTCCAGCCGCCGC
>JAUMSA010000060.1 GCA_031293105.1 Butyricicoccus sp.
TGAATACGCCGCCCCGGGACGGACAGCTTGACCGTCTCCGTCAGACACTTTAACCGCTCAAATCAGACACCCGCGCCGCCGGTCAGACACCCCTGTATAATGGATGTGCATCGCAAGATGTAATCTAAATTACAGGAGGAAATTCCATGACCAACTACAAGGAGATTCTCCGGCTTCACAGTCTGGGAATCAACAACACTCGCATCGCAGAAAGCTGCGGCTGTGCGCGGAGCACTGTCATAGCAGCCCTGCAACGTGCCAGAGAGCAGGATCTTTCCTGGAACAAGATCAAGAACTGCAGCACAGAAGAAGTTGCCCGGAAATTGTATCCCTCCACTGCACTGGGCCAGCAGTACAAGATGCCGGACTACGAGTGGGTACACCGTGAAATGCAGAAGAGCGGCGTCACCCTGAGTCTGTTGTGGGTGGAATACTGCGAGCAGTGTCGTCAAAGCGGCGAACTGCCCTACAAGTCCACCCAATTCAACAAGTATTATGCGGACTATGTCCACAAAACCAAAGCCACCATGCATCTGGAACACAAGCCTGGTGAAACCATGCAGGTGGACTGGGCTGGCCAGACGGCAGCTCTGGTGGACACAGACACCGGGGAGCGGCTGGATGCATACCTGTTTGTAGCGGTGCTGCCATACAGCGGCTACGCATACACAGAGGCCTTTCTGGATATGAAACAGGAGGCCTGGATCACCGGTCATGTCAACGCCTACCGGTATTTTGGCGGGGTCACCCGCATCCTCACGCCGGACAATCTCAAGACCGGTGTACTCAAGAACTCCCGGGCGGAAACGGTGCTCAACAAGTCCTACCAGGAGATGGCGGAGCACTACGGCACCGCCATTCTCCCCGCCCGGCCCCGCAGTCCCAAAGACAAGGCCTTTGTGGAGGGCTCCGTCGGCGTGGTCTCTACCTGGATCCTGGCGGCCCTGCGCAACCGCCAGTTTCTGTCCCTCACGGAACTGAATCAGGCAATCCGTGAGAAGCTGGAAGCCTTTAACCATAAGCCTTTCCAGAAACGGGAGGGCAGCCGAGCGTCCTGTTTTGAGGAAGAGAAGCTGTTTCTACTACCGCTTCCGGCTACGACGTTTGAGTTGGCAGTCTGGAAGGTGGCTACCGTCCAGTATAACTACCACATCAGTGTGGAGCGCATGAACTACTCCGTGCCGTATGAGTATATCAAGCAGCAAGTGGATGTGCGCCTTACCCGGACCACAGTGGAGGTCTTCTTCTCCGGTACCCGGATCGCCTCTCACCTGCGTCTCCACGGCCGTCCCAACCAGTACAGTACGGTGGAGGAGCATATGCCGCCAGACCACCAGACCTACCTGCAATGGAACGGCGAGCGTTTCATCCGCTGGGCAGAGCAGATCGGCCAGCACACCGCTGCCGTGGTACACCTTTTCCTCTCTGCCCACAAGGTGGAGCAACAGGGATACAAGTCCTGTATGGCCCTGCTGAAACTGGCAGACCGCTATTCCTCGCATCGTCTGGAGAGCGCCTGTCAGAAAGCCCTCTCTTACACTTCTTCCCCCAGCCTGAAAAGCATCCAGTCCATTCTGAAATTCGGGCAGGACAAGCTGCTGGATGAGGATGCTCCGGTCAGGCCAGAAGAGCCAAAAGCCCATAAGTTCACCAGGGGCGCCAGCTACTACAAGAGGGGGAATGACCATGCTGAGCAATGAAACGGTACGGAAATTGCATGAAATGCGCCTGGGTGTCATGGCGGAAGCCTTCTCCGCCCAACTGGAGGATGCGCAGTTCCAGGCGGTGTCCTTTGAGGACCGCTTTGCCATGCTGGTAGATGCGGAGTGGAGCGCCCGGAAAAGCAATCGTCTGACCCGGCTCATCCGCAACGCTGGCTACGCGGACCCTGCCGCATGTGTCGAGAATATTGAGTACCATCCGGAACGAAAGCTGGACCGGGAGCAGATCCTGCGCCTGGCCTCCTGCACCTACCTCCAGGAAGCACACAATGTCATCATTCTGGGAGCGACCGGGGCCGGAAAGACCTACCTGGCCTGCGCCCTTGGCATGGCTGCCAGCCGCAGCTTTTACTCTGTGCGGTACATCCGCCTGCCAGATCTGCTGGTGGAGATCTCTGTGGCCCGGGCCAACGGAACCTACCGGGACTATATGAAAAAGTTAAAGAAAGAGAAACTGCTCATTCTGGATGAGTGGCTGCTCTATTCCCTCAAGGAGGCAGAGGCCCGGGATGTGCTGGAACTGGTAGAGGCCAGAAACAAGGTGGCCTCCACCATTTTCTGTTCCCAGTATGACACCAGCGAGTGGCATGAAAACCTGTACGACCCGACCCTGGCTGATGCCATCTGTGACCGGATCATCTACAATGCCTATACCATCCAGATCGAGGGCGAGTCCATGCGAAAACGCAAGGGCATCCCCGAGTAATTCCCCGCATGGCGGCCCGGTGCACCATGGCTGCGGCCGCCATGCACCATTTCCTCGGAATCAGTGCACCATTGTGTCGGTGTAGGACTGGCGGTGGGGGTGTCTGTTTTACGCGGTTAGGGTGTAGGACTTCAAGCGGTCAGGGTGTAGTTTTGAGGCGGCGTACGCA